>CAXTNZ010000176.1:0-15407 GCA_964245695.1 uncultured bacterium
AAACTGCTTTTTGCAAGTCTGTGGTCGTGTCGTTTAACGGATACACGAAAGTATCTACTGCTCTTATAAGCAAATCTTTATTAAAAGGAATGATTAATTTTCTATCTTCTTCAAAACGTTTTTTTTGAACAATGTCAGCCACCACACCGACTCGCCACTGTCCCGTCCCAATTTTTTTAGGGGGATAAACTCGTTTGATAATTAACTGCGCTGACATAGCTTGGTTGGGATTGTTAGAAAAGACTTCTGGCGGAGTCATTTCTGCAATTGTGCTTAAGAAACCTTTACGAAAATCTTCTGATAAAGCAAAACTGGCAATCCAACTGCTTGTAGCAACTTTTCTGCCGTAGCCTTGTAGAGTTCTAATCGATATTCCTGAATCTGATATAGGTTTTGTGGCTTGTTCGATGCTTTGTGCTGGTAGCGTCCCAGACCAGTTAAACATTGATGTCATCGTTTGACTGACGAAAGAGCGAATTGCTTCTGGTTCTCGTTCCAAATCGTCGGTAACAGTTATCGGTTTACCGTCAATTAGCTGCACAAAGGTAGGAGATTTTTCCAGACTTAGTTTGCGAATAGTCAATCCTTGAAATATTAATAAAAATAAAACCAATATATGCAACCCGAAGGTAGCCAACGCAAAGGTTGCCAAAACACTCCCGGTTCGTTTTTTTCTTTTTTCTAATAAACTTACCATTTCCCATCCCCCAACCCAAGAATAATCGTGCTATCTGCATTTTCTCTCATATCATGTCCGCTTTATTAGATATTGTTCGGGGTATCGTCTAAAAACCTTAAAACCCTCTTTCCCCCTGGGCATTACTGAATTTAGATATGAAATCATTTTTTAGCGAAAAAACGAGACTTATTCTTTGCGCCAATGCTTGCGAGTGCGTGAGGCTCATTCATATTTCATTTCAGCAACGCCTCCCCCTACACCCTGCTCCCTGCACCCTTGCGGACAATCATGATAAGTCTTTAACCGGACACGATATGACTATCTCCCCTGAAGCACCCTTTCTCGGTAACTCATTATACCCTATCTCTCACCAAGGAAGCTGTATTACTAATAGCATTGAATACTGCAAATCCGCCAGCAGCAGCCAAAACCAAAGATAAAATCGGTGCCAAAATTCCCAGAAAAATTATAAACCACATCAAGTCTAAATCTGCATTAACGTCTTGTGCTGGACCATTGACAATCACTGCGGCAGTTATCACAGCAATAATGTTAAATGAAATTTTCGCAATTCCAGCAGATAAAAACCCCGTGAGCCATGCAAAAATCGGTTTACCAGCCACAGGTAGCAAAGACCCACCCACAGCCAGCGGACCCAAAACTGCTATTAGCAGCATTGTAGCTTCTAGTAAATTTTGGAAAGCAAATTGTAAGGAAATTAAAAAGCTTTTGATACTAGTTTGTACTGTTGAACCTATGAAAGAATTCAATGCAAGTTCTGGTTGATTACCAGGATTATCTATTAGAGCATTTACCTTTGTTTCTAGTCTATCTATCCAAGGTTTCTTGCCGCCGTATAAATTTGCGTATTCCACCCAAAGGTAGTCAAGTTTTTTCCTTGCTTCGGCAAAGCATTGAGTTTGTTGTACGCCAGTAAGTGTTTGACAAGGACGCAAGTATGAACCTGCAACTTCTTCAGCAATACTCATATTTAGTGCTTGCTGGTAACTTTGATTGATATCCCCTGCTTTCACGACTTGCTGATTTATACCGTTGATATAATTCCGCACCCCCAGTGTCAGGTTAGACAGTATAGTGCCATTTCCAGTATTTGTTAACAGTAGCACTACAATAAATGGCCAAATCAACGCCGATATAGGACGGGAATATTCGCTATCTAAGACATCTCTTAGCCATTGCATCATGAAAAACAGCAGAGTTCCTACCGCAAAAAAGACACCCAAAGTTGTCAGCGCTCCGTACAAGTTTGTGTTGGTGTTATTTTGTAATAAATCCAACCATTGATTGTTCCAACTTTCGGCAATGCTTTGTGCAGTTGTCGCCCCACCGTTGAGAATATTCTCAACTCCAATTTGTGCGAAAATGTTTAAACTATCAAGCCACATTATTTCTCTCTAAGTATATGGGGAGACAGGAGCCAGTGATTTGGCAAAAGCCCTCAGACTGGAAGTCTGGGGCTAAACAAACAAAGCCTGCCTCCGCAGGCTAAATATAAGTCCGCGTAGGCGGACTTTGCTTGTGTAGCCGCGAATTCTATTCGCCAGGTATTTTTTTCAAAGTCGGATGCACCCATTTATTGTGACTCCTGATTTGTGACTCCTGACTCCTGATTTCTAACTCCCAACAAATCTGCTTGAGAAGTGGCTCTCAAAAGTCGCGACGCCTCTGCGGATGCATCTACTCTTCTAGCACGATTCGCTTCTTCCATCTGTTGGGAAATACTTGCCAAATTCAAGTTTGAATATTGCAGTGACTGATTCACCTGGATTGTATTAGCAAGGCTTTCCCCTATCATCTTTGATTGATCGAGCTGAATTCTGATGCTTTGCAACTGCAAATTTGCTTCCCTTGAATTCTGACATGGATCAACAGTACTACCAGTACCTGGATTACCAGCAATTTGACATACGCCATCAGTAAATTTGCTTAGAAAACTTTGGTTTTGTTGTTGGAACTGATTTACATCTTTCTCTCTATCAGTGATTGATTTCTCAACATTTTCTAACTTCGCTTTCAACCGCGATTGTCCATTTTCTCCCAGAACACCTTCCACTGCACCACGGGTAAGTTGACGATTGATTTCATTGCTGGCTATTGTTGCTTGCACTGCTGGATTATTCTCAAACGTACCTGAAGAATTGTCAAACACTTGCTCACGAAAGTGATTTCCCGCTGCAATAGGGTTAGGTATCTTGCCTTCGTCTCTGTAATAGAATGCGGAATAATCGATCGCATCTTTAATTCCCGCTTCTACAGGTCTTGAGGAATTGGGAAGATTATCATAATTATTTCCTGGATAAGTTTGATTTCCTAGATAATCTTGTAAATCTTTCGCATACTTTGTAAAATCAGACAAAACCCTGCCTAAAGATTGTTCTTGGAATTGATCTGGCAATTGTGCCATAGCTGGTAGCATTCCTAGGAATGCCAGAGAAAGTGTCAAAAGGATACTTTTTCGCATAAATTAAATTCTCACCTCAAAAGGGAATTAATACCTTGCACATCAAAACCTCACCCCGCCGTTGACTGCTCCCCTCTCCTTACTAAGGAGAGGGGTTGGGGGTGAGGTGAGAGGTATGAATGCAACGCGCGTATAAGCTGGTTGATATTTTGCATATTTTCAACACCCCATCTCCCCATCTCCCCCTTAAGAACCGCGCAATGAAGCCACTAGCTTACGTGCAAAGACAGAAATTGCCTCATACTTATCGCTGTATTCCTGCATAGTTTGTGTACGTGCAGCTTGTTCATCCGGGTTGTTAGCAACTACTGCCAATTGTTCGTAGCCTGGATAATAACGGCAGAATGTATAAATACCGTTGTCATCCAGCAGCCATTGGCTATAAATGCCTTCTTTGCGAGGGAAAAAGCTTTCTGATGCATTGCGAGAAATAATTTCGCGAGGATATTTTAAGATGTTCTCGAAACTATCCACCGCAACTGGCTGAATGCGTCCAATTAATCGCGTTGACAGGTTTTGCAAGATTTTAGATGCAGCTTTGGATCTAGCAATGGTATCTGGGTCTTGTGCTGATAAGATAACTCTGATTCCGGCTTTCGCACCGTTGGCACAAATTCTCCCAACCAAACTAGCAATTTGCTCGAATTCAAATAGAATTGGAGCTTCATCGATGAAGAATATTGAAGATGGACTACTTAATGCTCGTCGCAATGCTGCTGAATAGGCACTCAAAGATAGTATAGCGGCATCTTCACTATCAGATAAATTTCTGAGAGCAAAAACCAAAAGTTGAGCATCGGTGGGGAAGCTAGATGGTGCAGAAATAGCTTGTCCCACGCGACTAGAAAGCCAAAACCGCAAGCGCAGATGAATTTGATTGAGTGCATCTTCAACTCTGCCACCTACAGTATCCAGCTCTAGATGCTCTGGAGAGCAGAATATAATAAAATCGTTTAAGGTAGGAGTTTTCTGCCAAGCCAGAGTGCCAAATCCCTGTTCAATAGCTTCTCGATATCGCTGTTTAATACCCTCATCAGTAAAGAAGGCTCCTAAAGCCAAGTTGAGAATAGAACGCACCGTTTGCGATAACAGCTGATTTTCAGTGGATGATCCTAAAATCATTGTCATCAAGGCTGATTCTAGGAAGGCGACATAATCGAGCATGCGATCGCGTTGTTCTTCTGTGCTCAATGAGCGCAAGTCTGGCTGCTCAAACAAGTTATTCGATTGTTTAGAAATATCAAAATACGCCCCATTCTTCCCCATAAACTCTGTATAGTCTGTGAAGGTAGATGTCCCATCAGGTTTGGGGAAATCCAACGCCACTACAGGAATGCCATGCGCCAAAGCTTGAGTCAAAATCCCCGACACCAACACCGATTTACCAGCACGAGTTGTCGCAAACAGTGCTAAATTTTTGTGCTGGTTAAACAAATCCAGATGAACGGGTGTTCCTCCTTCTTCAGCTATCAACTCAAAGCCGCGTTTATCACCAACTTTAGTAATTGTTAAAGGCATTAAACCCGGAACTTCACTAGTTAAATAAAGTTGACGACGATTAAAGGGTTTTACTAACAACCCCTCCCAAACTATCGGTAGTGTTTGCAGCCAAATTTTCCAGGCGTATTCTGTTTCCCTCACTACTTGTGCTGGACGTGTAAAACAGCTTTCTATATACTTTGTCGCTTCATCTAACTTTTCAACGCTGTCACGATGCACCAAAAATGCTACAGATGTGTAAATCGGTACTGCACCTTCAAACAATTGTTCTTGCGCCGCTACGGATTTCTTCAGCTTTAATTGAGCGCCGACATCGATGGTTTTACTTTTTTCTTGCGCCATCGTTGCTGTCATATTCGACTGCTTCAGCACCCGCTGCAAAGTAGTTTTTACCATAGCAGGATTAGCCGCAGTCAACTGGCAAACAATTTCTGTATCAACAACTGTTTCTCTTCCCAGCAGTTCCCATAAATAGCGCAGTTGAGCAGATTTATTCAGCCAGCCTCCGGGTTTTTCCAGAAATGTCATTACGCCGACGTAGCGATTGTTAACATTAATCCAACGGCGATCGGCGCAAGGTACACCAGACTCCATCAGCAATGTTGTACTGTGGAGATTGTCTATGAGCAGTTTGGTACTAGCTAAGTCGGAATAAACTTGTTCGTGCAGTCCATTTTCATCTAGGATGATTAATTGGGGGATGTCTATGGGCTGTGTGTCATTAAATCGTCTCCAAATTTCTTGCCATAGTTCCACAGCAGTCAAAGGCTTGACATCCAATCCCATTTGGTTAGATAAAAGCTGTTCCCAACGGCGAAAACCTTCTTTGTAAGCATTAGCGACAACGGTTTCCATATGCTGGTTTTTCACATCGGCGAAATCACCTCGGAATTTTAACCACCATAATTCACCTTTTGCCAAAAGTTTCTCTACCCAATCAACAGTATCTGTTGAGTTTGGTTCAATTGTGTAGGTTACATACACTCGGAGAAACTTTGGTTTGCGGATACCAGAACGAGTGAGTTCTTTAATCCTGGCTCGTTCCGCCATCAGCAAATATTTTATATCTGGTGAGGGAGCGCGTTTTGCCAGGGATGCGAGTTCATGTTGTCGCAGTTTATCTGAACTAAAAGACCCCATATGAAAGGTGATTCTTTCTCCACCAGGGATATCTTTTAACCCGACTTCGATGTTATTGCAAATTGTTTCGATTTGATCAGATGTCAGGGTAGTGTGAATACCTCGGCATTCAAAACCAAAAACAAAACAAAACCTATCTTTTTGGTTGCCTTTTGTCAAAATGTAAGCACCGATATCCCTCCCATTGAGTGATATGCTTAGCATTGAGGCAAGATGTAAAGCATCTTCAAATGGTGTTAATCTTGTTTCGCCGCTGGCGTTTCCGACGCTTTGTTTTCCGATTTTTTGCTTCATGGTTTTGTAGAAGGCTAAGATAACGAGCGCTACCTCTTGTCCAAGTGGGAACAGCAACAAATTTGCTTAAAAAGCGCCAACTCCTACCACCAGTTAATATCCACCAAGTCGCCATTCCCCAGCCGGTAATTAATATAGTCCACAACCATTTTTGGAAGTCATCTTGGAAAAAGCCACCAAAAATACCATTGATGATAAAGTAGGAAGCTAAGGCAATAACTGTCCAAGGAAAAACTTGATCGGCAGGAATTGGTCCTAGTGAAGGTTGGGCACCCAGGATTTGATTAACTGGACGAAATTCTTCCTCTCGTTTGGTCATGGCATATTACTTAGTTACTCCTGATCTTAGTTTAGATAAATTATTTATTGCTACTGCCGATAACGAAGCCTGTTAGTACATCAGCAACCGTGACAGCGACTACGACTAATAAGGGAACTCTAGCAATGCTTTGCCAATCTTCATCTTTGCGAACTGCATTGATAACGCCAATCAGGGAAACGGCGATATAAAGTAGGTAAATTGCCCGCAACACGTTAAATATTAGAGTAATTGCTGGTTCAGCGCCTCCGCCAGCGTTTGATCCTTGGCTTAAGTTGGTTTTAAAGAAATCTTCGGCGCGTTTAAAAAATTGCGCTTGCGCTGGGGCTGCAAAATAGTCTAACCAAAATAAACTGAGGATGACGGCTACTGCCAAAACTTGCAATATTATTAGCGATCGCTTAGGTAAATTTACCTGCTGCCCAATCTGGTGGATTATTACTACAATTAAACTGCCAACTAACATTGCAAACAGCAGTATAGGGCAATTCAAGCTGACAACGCTTAAAAACACCGCACAAGCAATTAAAAAGGGTACAGATTCAAGCAGGCTAACGCGCCAGGATTCCAGTATCAATCTAAATTTGTTAGACGTTTGCACCGTCCTCCAAGTTAAAGCTCTAAAAAACTTTTTCTGATGAAAGATTTGCCCAAACATTTGCTCATTTCCCTATAATTAATTACAGTTAGTGTCAAATTACAATTTCATAATTTAACATAATTTGTAATTAAATTTACTAAAAATTAAATGAATGTCAAAAATTTAACCTAGTTTAATATACGTAACTTAGGAAACTGGCGCAGTGATGGCGTATCTATAGACAACTGTCGCGTAACAGATTATTTGTCGTCTTAACAAATTCTTGTCGCCCGATGTGTTTGTGAGACACAAAACCTTGAGCTACATGGATGAGCGATTATTCCGGAGTCAAGATAATCAGTGCTTCTTCGGAGATTAATTGTCACACAACTGTCATTTGAGCCGACGCTTCTACCTTGAAAAGCTTCCTGACATTTCTGACACAACAACATTAATGTGTTAATAATGACAAAGAATTTGTTACCCTGACAATGGGATACAAATGTCTGAGGATCTAAGACAGAAAATCTTTGACCAATTTTTTACCACCAAAGCTGTAGTTAATAAGACTGGCTTTGGTGAAAGCGATCGCCTATCCTATTGTAGTGCAACACAGTGGGACTTTTACTTGCAAGCCTAAGTTAGGAGAAGGAACAGAGTTGATTATTAGCTTCTTGCTACAGGAAAACTAGAAGCGATCGTCGCTATTACTTTAGTCTAATGACTAATTAAAAAATTTGCTTTACCATTAAATTATACAAAAATACTACCTGTTGCTGCAAGAAAATACGGGGTTAGGCAACAGACAAAAAAGTTTTCCAAATTTTATTTAAGTATATTTTCTATGAAAAATCTAATTTATCCTAACAAATACCGTTTTTTAAAACTATTTATTGCTAGTGCTGCACTAACTTTAAGTCTTGTTAATGCTGGAGCTAGTGAAGTTTGGGCAAAACCAAAAAACCAGATAATTGCTGAACAAATCCAAACGCTACAACAATCTAATCAGCGCTGGATTCAAATTAACCTTTCCAAGCAACGTTTAATAGCTTGGGAAGGGAAAACTCCTGTACACGCGGTTACTATTTCCACAGGCAAAAAATCTACTCCCACTCTCAGTGGTACTTTTAAAATTCAATCCAAGCACAGGAAAATTAGGATGCAGGGCGATGACTACGACATTCCCAATGTCCCCTATGCAATGTTTTACGACGGAAACTATGGAATTCATGGCGCAGACTGGCATCGAAGATTTGGTACTCCAGTGAGCCACGGTTGTGTAAATGTGGCGGTGGATCACGCTAAATGGCTATTCAACTGGGCATCGGTAGGAACAGCAGTTGTCATACAGAAATAGCTGATAAAACACAATTAACGCAACTAGCTAAAAGGTAGTATTTTCAACATCAGCAATTATAAAATAAGACTGTTGAATGATTTTTACTGGAGACTTCTTAATAGAAGTCTCCGGAAAAAGCTTGATTTAAATTGAATTAATATATAACGGATAAGCCGCGTAAATCCTCCACGTTTAACTGGAAACTGCTCTGGGAATTTGTAGCTCTTAAGAAGGGTAGTTCGCTATTTTCACATCATTAAAAGGTAATGCATAATGCAAACCTGGATTCGTGGTGGTTGGATGCGTTGCTCAGCAACTTTTTGTGTAAGTGTAGCGTTGATGCTGGCGGCTTTGTTTTCTTGGACACAGCCAGTTACAACTGCAACCAATAATACAACTACAAAAGTATCAACAGATGATAAAAGCAGAGCCGATGACCACAAGCAGGCATCTCTATCTCGCTGGATTGAAATTGACCTGTCCAAGCAACGGTTATATGCTTGGACAGGTAAAAAACTTGTTTACTCATTCCGAGTTTCCACGGGTAAGCGAGGAACTCCCACACCCACGGGTAAGTTTGCGATTGATTCTAAATATCGCACTAACCGGATGCGCGGTAGGGGCTATAACATTCCTGATGTTCCTTACGCAATGTATTTCTATGAAGGCTATGCCATTCATGGTGCTTACTGGCATAACAATTTTGGTACTCCAGTTAGCCACGGTTGCGTAAATTTGCCAGTCAAACAGGCTCGCAAGCTGTACCATTGGGCTTCGCAAGGAACTTTAGTAGTGGTGCATAAGTAGGAAACAGCTTCTATTTGAGTCCTGCGTTGTCTGACATCAGCACGTATAATATCGTTTTCGGTTCAAGACTTATAATTACAGCGATTTTCATGTAAATAGAATACACCTCACCCCGCCGTTGACTGCTCCCCTCTCCTTACGCTCGTAGAGGGGATGGGGGTGAGGTTCGAGTGTGGTACATTCAATTGAAAACCGCTGTAAAGTAGGTTGGGTAAAGCTCTGCGTAACCCAACATCAACAGAGTGAAAAAGTTGGGTTACACTACGTTACACCCAACCTACAGGCTGCCCTCTGCCTTTTTTGTAAGTGTTACTGTGGCGGTACTAGGGGTTGATGCTTACGGTTATTGCGTCCCAGAAAGGTTGTAAAGGCAACCAAGAGCATCAGCACTGCAACGGCGCAGACTCCATTCCACTGCCAGTGACTCCAGCCATAAGCACCGAGGAATGAGCCTAAAGCACCGCCAATAAAGTAAAAAGTGATGTAAAGTGCATTCAGGCGACTGTGTGAGTCTGGCGGCAAACTGTAAATCCGTGCCTGGTTTGAAACCATTGTGGTTTGCACACCCAAGTCCAGCAGGATAACCCCAATAATCAACCCCAGGATTTGGTGTCCAAACATCCAGAATACCAGAAACGATAATGTTGTAATCGCCAAACCCAGCCCGACGGTTAATTTCGGATTTCCCTTGTCTGCTAGCTTTCCTACTAGGGGAGCCGCCGCCGCTCCCACAACGCCAACCAGCCCAAATAAACCTGTGACTTCACTACCGTAATGATAGGGCGGTTGTGCTAGCAAGAAAACTAGAGTACTCCAAAAAGCGCTGAAGGCTCCAAAAGACATTGCTCCCGCCAGGGAAGCCTCGCGCAGTACAGGTTGCTTTTGTATCAGTTTGAGTAAAGACCCCATCAAGCGTGGGTAGGGAACTCGCAGTGATGGTTGGCTTTTCGGTAATAACCGAGATAGAGTCAGTGCTAAAACAAGCATCATCCCACTGGCAAGCCAGTACATCGCCTGCCAGCCTAAAGTAGCTCCAACAAAGCCGCTGACTGTCCGAGCTAAGAGAATACCAATCAGCAAACCGCTCATCACCATACCAACGACTTTTCCCCGCTCTTGCGGTTTTGCTAGTTGTGCGGCAAATGGCACAATCAACTGAGCCGTAATCGTGGTTATGCCGATCGCTAAACTCGCCACACTCAACTCTGTAAGATTGGTTGATACGGCTGCTGTTGCTAATGCGATCGCACTCGCCAAGAGCATAATTAAAATTAATCTGCGTCGCTCCATCAAATCACCCAACGGCACGAGCAGCAAAATCCCCACTGCATAGCCAATTTGGGTGAGCATGGGAATTAACCCCGTGGCGTGAGCGGGAATATGAAAGCTTTCGGCTATCACTCCTAGCAATGGTTGATTATAGTACAAGTTAGCCGCCGCAGCGCCGCTGGTAATCGCCATCATCCAGACGAGGCTTTGCCCTAATTGGTTGTCTGTTTGGGCAGATGCAGTATTTCCGAGGCGTTTGTTCACGGTTTTTATCTCGATTATCAGTTATCAGTGTCTATTAGACATCTTGCATTGATTCGATTTCAAAGAGATGAAAACCGATAAACAGCGATGATTCATCTGTGGTTCCAAATCATAAACCAAACGAATGAATGCAAGAACTCTATTGTTTACTTTCAGCGTGTAGCGATTTGGCTGAAACACGCGCAAAGCGACGCTCAGCAGGGCGCGCAATTCCGGCATAGGTGGCGAGCGAGGCGATCGCAAACAGTGCCATCACACCGGACATGGCGATCGCAGTGCGCCCGTCATAAAGGAAGGCAATAAGCCCACTCGCAAGGGCGCCGCCCAGCATTTGCAGAAATCCCACTGTAGCGGCTGCAACTCCGGCGATTTCCGGCACTGGCTGAATTGCACCGTGCATTGCGTTTGGTGCGATCAATCCGCGAGAGAAGGTGTTAAGCACGAGAAGCGGCATTAGCGTAGTAACTTGCGCGGCACCATTTACTGAGACGATCACAAGTGCAACGGACGACGCGGTAGCGATCGCCAGCCCAATGGTGAGTAACCGTAAAGGCGACACGCCGCGAGTACTCAAGCGACCATTCAGAAACGAACCTACCATAATGCCAAAGGCGGTCGATGCGAAGAGCCAACCGTAGGTTGTGGTCGAGACACCCAGGACGTTGAGCATCACGAGTGGCGATCCCGCGACGTAGGCGAACATACACCCAAAGCTGAGTGCATTGACAAGCGCGTAACCGAGACAAATCTGGTTGCTAAGAATGCGTGCGTAATTTTTTATCAGCCGACGTGGCTGGAGCGCACCCACATCGCGGCGAGCCAGCGATTCGCCGAGTCTGAGTGTAACAGACAGCACGAGCACGAACCCTCCCACAGCCAGTAGCCCATAAATCGCCCGCCAACTTGCGATCGCCAGAACTCTCCCGCCGATTGTGGGTGCGATCATCGGTGCTACGTTCATCACAAGGTTGACGTAGGAGAGTTGGGCGCGTGCTGCTGAACCCTCGAATAGATCGCGGACCATTGCCAGCGTCAACACCATGCCCGCACCAGCACCAGCACCCTCAAGTAATAAAATATCCAGCTGTGTATTGAAATGGTTGGGTACCCTTGGCTCGCTTGTTTGACGGTGAGCGCTAGTTTGGTGGACGGGTCTTTTGGCATAAAGCCGGAGTGCGAACCCGTAAGGGCTGGATATTTTATTTTTTGGATCTCCCCAAAGCGATCGCACGCTTCAGAAGCAGCCGCAATAGCCGTAGACGTAATCAGAAATTCGCGTTTTTTGATTGCTATAGATTATCGATAATCTATACTCAAGGTAGAGAGAAGAAAAAAAATGTCGAATGAACTTGAAGCGTGAATCGATGCGCGATCGCGTCAAGCAAATCTTGTTTGACCGAATTATTAACGGTACTTACAAACCGGGCGATCGCTTAGTGGAGTTACAAATTGCCCGTGAGTTAGACACAAGTCAAGCGCCAGTGCGGGAAGCTTTGCGGGAACTGGAAGCTATGGGTGTAGTCGAATCTGAAGCTTACCGGGGTACTCGCGTGCGGCGCTTGAGTGTTGAAGAACTGCGAGAATCTTACCAGGTGAGAGGCGTATTAGAAGAGATGGCGGCTTCCTTAGCTGCTGTTAAGTTTCGCCAAAACCCAGAAGCGCTGCAAGCAGTGCAGACAGCTTTCTTCTTAGCAGCCGAAGCGAAGAATTTAGAGCAATTTACGCAATATAATACAGCCTTTCATCGACTGATTGTAGAAACATCAGGCAATCGTGTTTTATTACAGGTGTGGGATTCATTAAACTTTGAAGTCTGGACTCGCATTAATTTACTAATAGTGAAACAAAAAGAGATTGACTGGCGATCGCCTGTTAAAGAACATGAAGCGATTTTAGATGCATTGGTGCAAGGTGATGGCAAAACCGCAGGCGAATTGCTGCGTCAGCACGCTGAGAATGTGCTGACAGCAGAGCATGCAAAGATAAATATCGTTGCTTAACTTAACTGTGCCACAAGTTGATTCTCCAACAGAGTTTCATTTGTGAATAAGTCTTCAACTGTAATTCGCAAAAAGCGTTGCTGATCAACTTGAAAGAGAATTTTGATGCGATCGCTTCCGGGAAAACCTGGGGGTGTCAGTTGAGCGATTGACCTCGCGCCATCTTTATCGTTGAGGGGTTGGACGGTTGTTTGTATGTTATCCTGACGGCGAGTAATTAGGCGATCGCCATCAAAATAAACTTCAGTGCCGCCTGTTTCTGCTCCCAATTCCCCCATAATTAATTCAATGCTGGGCTGATTTTCTACAGAAGCGCCTAAAACTAATTCCACTGGCAGATTCATCGGGTAAGGCTGCCCCTCTTTGATGATAGGATGCCAGCTATGGCGTTTGTTGCGCCGATCCCAGTAGCGGATACCGTAGCTGTGGTAAAGAAAATCTTTGATTTCTACGCCTTGGGCTAGTTGTAAAGCACCTTGAGCGATCGCTTCAAAAGGACGTTCGCAACGAATTTTATCTTCGCTAAAATACTGCTTTACCCAAGTTTGCACTGCTGGTAATTGTACTGTGCCACCAACTAACAAAACTGCATTAATATCGGCAATTTCTATTCCCTGGCGTCGCGCTTGCTGTAACAGTGTCGTCATCGATTCATCTAACAACTCAAAAAACGAGTGTTCTTTGAGAATATCTTCAAAACTATCGCGGTTTAGTTCCAACTCGTAACTTTCAAATGTCTCATCGTTGAAATAAACCTCACTTCCTTGGGATTGCGTTGATAGCTGAATTTTTACTCTTTCTGCTAGTCGCGTTGTCAAAGGACTTACCGCCAATCCTTGAGTTTTGGCAAAGTAATCTACCAACCAATTATCAATATCAGTACCGCCCAAATTTTGCCCAGCTTTCGCCAGTACACGGGCAGTTTTTACCTTTTGTTTTGAATCTTCTGCTAAAGATTTATTACCCCACTTCAGCAGAAACCCGACTGGTTTTTGGCTTTTTTGTACGCTTTTATCTAAGCGCACAAGAGATAAATCTAAAGTTCCGCCGCCAAAGTCAATTACTAAGAGAATTTCTTGATCTACCATCCCATAACCTAAAGCTGCGGCTGTAGGTTCATCTAGCATTCGCACCTGTTCGACGGGAAGGGCTTGACAAACTTTTCCTAACCAATGGCGATAAGCTTCAAAGCTATCTACCGGTACTGTTAATATTAAAGAATCTAACCCGCCTTGCATCGGTGCTAATTGGGAAATCACCTGAGAAAGGAACCATTGCCCTATTTGCTCAAAGGTGATATTTTGTCCATCAAGTTCGGGTAAGAAACCTTGAATTTCTGCACCAATACCGCGTTTAAAGCTGCGGAAAAATCGCGGTTCCTGACTTAGATCAAAACCGCGATCGCGCACTTGTTGTCCGACTAAAACTTGTCCAATCGATGCATCTTCAACATAAACCAAGCTGGGAATTAGTGGCGGGTTTAAGCTTTGTTGAATTGACAAACCTGGTATAGTAAGGGTTTCTGGGCTGTTGGTGACTGGATTCCAACGAGCAATAACTGTGTTGCTAGTACCAAAATCGATTGCTATTGGCATATTTTTTCAAATGTCTCACGCACTCGTAGCAAAGGCGCAAAGTGGCTTTTTGCGTGAGATTATTTTCCCATAACCCACCAAGAGCGCAAATGGGCGATCGCTTCTTCTTTACGTTTTGCCTCAATTTCGATCCAAGGTGCTTCGCGATATACACTTGGCATATCCGTAATCAATTCGCTGTGTTTTCTGTCGTTGAAAGCTTGTTCACCGTTGGAAATATGAACTAACTGCCACTCTGGATTAGCCCAAGTTTCTCGCGCTGCATAAAACATGGATGCTACACTTGGGTCATCGTAGCTATCTAGATTTTCATGGCAAACGTGGTGATGGGCATCAAATACCATTGGCACACCACTTCGCTGACACACTTCTAAAATTTCACTAGAGCTGTAAGCGTATTCGTCATTTTCAAAAGTCAAGCGGCTTTTGATGTTTTCTGGTAGTTCCGAAACTACCCGCACCAGTTGATCTGCGCGTTGAGATTTGCCACCATGAATATTCATCAAAGACCAAGTAGATTTTGGCAAGCCCAGCAAGTCAAGCGTGTGCGCGTGTCCTTCAAGAATTTTGATGCTTGATTTTACCACGTCCGGCGAATCTGAACTGAGAACTACATATTGGTCTGGATGCAGCACCATTCTAATGCCCAATTCTGCCGCTTTTTCCCCGATTTTCGCTAAATCGGCGCTCATTTCCTTCAATATATGTGCGCCGATTTCGTCCTCCATGTCACTGAGAGGAAATAAACCACAAGTCATGCGATAAAGCCGAAGCTGATTCTCTTGACAAAAAGACAAGCCAAGATTCAGACGCTGCAAGTTATCCCGATAAAGTTCTCTCAAAGCGCTTTCACGTTGTTCGAGAGTCAATTGCAAATATCGCGTGCGCGTCATCGTCCGAAAACGCACCTGTTTAGAAAAGGTGATACACACCAGCCCTAACTCAGGCGTAACGCTTTTTTGCTGCTCTAAATTAGATGATTTGTTTATCTGGATTGCAGTCATTAAATAATTGATAGAGTATTGCCATTCTTTGATTTAACTAAATTCTGCCCTTAAGCGATCAGTATCTAAAGGCATAAAAGGATTAGTCATTAGTCATTGGTCATTGGTCATCTGTCTTTCCCATCTCCCTCATCT
>CAXTNZ010000177.1:0-15374 GCA_964245695.1 uncultured bacterium
GAGAAGCGCTAGCACTTGACCCGAAAAACCCAAATATTGTTTACATTGCCGCTGGTAAACATAGCGCAAACTGGGCTGGCTTGGGGACAATTTTTAAGTCCACAAATCAGGGTCAAACCTGGACTAAGCTGAAGATAGACTTGCCGATGGGCGGCAACGATCCTCAACGGTGGATAGGAGAAAGACTTGCCGTCAATCCGTTTAATTCCAATCTTATCTTCTTTGGCTCCCGCTTGAATGGGTTATGGAAGTCGTCAGATGCTGGTGCGACATGGGTGAAAGTTACCTCCTTCCCCGCAAAGCCGAAAGCAGATATTGGCATCGCAGGCATCTTATTTAACAAAAAGGTGTCTGGTCTAGTCTACGCCAATGCCTATGGAGACGGAATATATAAATCTACCGACACCGGTGTGACGTGGAGCAAAATAGCAAAAAGTCCATCAGAGGCGAATCGGATGGCTCTGGCTAGCAACGGAGTGTTGTATGTGACGCACGCATCAGGTGTGAGCAAATATGCGAACGAGGTTTGGAGCAATATCACGCCAAGTAACGCGAAAACTGCATTCAATCCCCTTTCTGTAGATCCAAATAACCCTAATCACGTTTTAATCGTTTCTGAGCAGTATGCTCAAATTAAAGACAATTGTAGAATATTTCAATCTACTAATGGTGGAGCTACATGGCAAAAGAAAACGCCTACCCTGAAGCCGCAAGTCCCTTGGTGGTCTGACTGGTATTTTACCTCAGGAAGCTCAGCCATTGAATTTGACCCGAAAGTTTCTGGTAAAGTCTGGTTAACGGACTGGTTTGGAACATGGCAGACAAACAACATCAAGCAAGAGCAGTCAGTCTGGTTCAACTACGAAAAAGGACACGAGGAGCTAGTTAGCTTCGCCCTAGTCTCACCTCCACGCGGATCGCTGTTGTTGAGCGGGGTGGCTGATGTAGACGGGTTTAACCATAGTAAGGGACTAGATACCTACCCGTCTACACAGCTTGGCGGTAGCATCAGCCCCCGCTTTCAGGATACCTACAGCCTTGCCTATAGCGAAAGCAATTCTGCGCGTATGGTGCGCGTTGGCGGGAACCGTTGGAACAATACTTATACCGGAGCAACTTCCACAGACGGCGGACAGACCTGGAAAAAGTTTTCCTCATTTCCGCAGAAGACTATACCGCTGCGCGTAGCTATGTCTGCAACAAACCCGAATTCATTCGTGGCTATTAACAGTGAAGCGCAGCCTATACGCACAACCAACGGCGGATCTTCCTGGAGTAAAGTATCAGGATTACCCAACGGACCCAAGGGACCGTGGTACTGGAGTCAACCACTAGCGGCGGACAAAGTTAATGGCAATACATTTTACTACTACAGCAGCGGCAAAGTCTACCGCAGTGACAACGGGGGCGCTTCCTTCAGCATTGTGAACTCATCGCTGCCGAGTGAAGGTTGGTCTATGCTCAAAACAGTTCCGGGAAAGAGCGGCGAAGTCTGGCTTAGTCTCAATTGGAATGGGCTTTACCGCTCAACAGATGGCGGTGTCAAGTTTACCAAGATTACCGGGGTGGAGAGAGCTTATTTATTTGCGATCGGCTTGCCGCAGACGAAAAGCACAATTCCAGCGCTGTATTTGTATGGCAAAATCACTGGTTTGGGTAATAGCGCAGCGTTAGCGACGCCAGGAGCGTCAGGAATCTTTCGTTCTTTGGATAATGGAAAAACATGGACAAGTATTGGCGATCGCACCAAGCCTATCGGCGATGAACCTAATGTAATGGAGGCTAGCTCTCAACAATTCGGACTAGTATTCATTGGCACCAACGGCAGGGGAATCTACTACGGAACTCCGTAAAATAACAGGCAGTTTGTTACTTAATCCTCATTTTTCACTTTGGCAGCAATACTTCTCGGCTAGCGATTAAGCCTTACTGAAATATGCCAAATCAAAGTGTTTCACATTTTACTTTTGCACCTGATGAAATAACTTTTTCGATGGGAATTTAGACTTTGATTTTTTGAGAATGAGATTACTTCTTCCCTAAGGAAGGTAAATTTTTCCTTCAAGGTGTTTATTCCCTCTCCTTGTGAGTTTACTTGAAGTGTGTCTTTTTCTATTTATTTTTTACTTAAACAAAAAAATAAAAGTAAAAAACGTAGCTTAATGTATATTTTTTTATCTTAAAAAAGTTCCCCTTGTAAAATATTTATATATAATTAGTGCTGATAAACAAAGTTTAAAAGCAGTATCAGTAAGTATTATCACTTCTTTAAGGTTAAGGTTGATAATCAGTTATTTTTCCAACAAGAAAGTTTGAAATGATAATAAAAAAAAGACAATATTGACGAAAATCTAGTCATTTTTGTTGATTTAAGCTGATGTTAATATCAAGTTAATAACTTTTTTGGTTCCACTTACCAATAATGTTAGTAGTTAAATATCAGCCTGCTTTCTGAGTAATATACTTAGTCAATCTCACTTTACCGAGAGGGGCGCTCTGACTCGGCACAGCACATTTACTGAAAAAAAATCTCTTTTTAGTCATTTATGCGTATAAATGCTATGTTTTCTAGTACAATTACTGTTATTATTTAGGAACATAAATCTGGAATGTCATTCATTCCTGTTAATTACGTCGTGCCTAAAAGTACTCATATAGTGATATAACTCTTTAGACAGATTTTAAATAAAATTTAAAGATTGTATTTTATTTTCATAAAATTTGTACTAATATTTACAGGGCATAAGATGATTAATCCAGTAATTTTTCTGATAACTGATTTTACTCGTATATCCTCATCCCAGGCAGTCACTTCGTTACTGGCGCAGCTGCTGACGAGGAAGGGCTGTCCGGTGCATCTACCAACGCGCAAACCATAACAACCGCAGTCAAAAACCGGGTGCTGGCAGAAGTCTTAGATCACAGCTTTATGTGGTTCAAGCTATCCGCTAGCCAATTGTCTGGTGTTACCTTTACAAGCGTTGGAACCTTTTGGATAGTGTTACCTATTATTAGTTTGCTACCTTTTCCGGCTGAATCAACCCTGAAAAGTCGTTTATTTTCGCCCCTCTACACTAGCTTTTTGGTGCTGGTTTTATTGATAGTGGGGCAACTTGGCTTGAACCTTTGGATAGAACACCTGAATCACGAAGCAGCTGACCGGGTAACTCATACTTTACTGGTAAAGCATGAAGGAGAACGTCTGCTCAACGCTGTGATAGATGAGGAAACAGCCTTTCTAGAAGATTACAGGGAAAGGGAAATCGCCTTCGACGACAGCTTCAACCGCCTATACAATCTGGTAGAGGACAACCCTACCCAACTCAAGCAACTCGAGCAAATCGAAAGTCTTCATAACTGCTGGCAAAGCGAGTTAAGACAGAAAGCGCTTTCTGGTTCTGCTAGCAGCTATACCTTGAGGGAAAAGCCTTTATTCGATGCGTTACGCACTCACATTTCGATTCTGATTCAGCGTGACGAGATACTTTTGGGTGAACGCACAGATGCCTTACATAAATTATACCATATAAACACCGCTATAAACATCCTTAGCACAGTGGTGATCCTGGTAGGAATAGGCTTGAACCTTTGGCTTTTGCATCAACGAGTTAAGCTTCCCCTACGCAAGTTGACAGAGGTAGGCAAAGTTTGGCTAGCGGGTAAAATGGAAGTCCGCCTTGGCTATTCCTCTGAAGACGAAATCGGTCAGCTGGCTGACGTTCTCGACGCAATGGTAGGCGAGGCTAGCCAGCGTCAGCAATCCATTGAGGTACGCAACCAACAGCTTGAAGACCTAATTTGCGCCCTCTCCCACGACCTGCGTACCCCCCTGCTTGCCACCCGCACTACTCTGAAGTCCATGCTTAGAGGAGCTTTTGGTCCGGTGAACGACACCTGGAGGGAAGTGTTTGAAGAGTACCGCGAAGCTAACGAGGATCTTCTCAAGCTTGTAGAAACCCTCTTAAACATCTCCCGCTATGAAGCTAATGGCGGCGCTCATCTTAGCTCAGACCCCCTTGACTGGGAAAGAATTTTTCTCAAAGCAATTGCCCAGATAAAGGCAACTTCAAACTGTAAGTCAGCCTTTACCTATAAAATTTCTCAATCACTGCCAACTGTATACGGTGATGAGATAGAGATCCGACGGGTTGTGCAAAACCTCCTGGATAACGCTGCGCGGGTGAGTGAGCCTAACAAGAAAATTTTTCTTGAGGTAGCGACCTTCGGGAAACCCCAAGTGCAGGTTTCCGTGCGCGACTACGGTTTAGGAATTGCGCCGCAAGACAAGGAACGACTGTTCCACCGCTTCATTCAGGGACGAGGTCGGCGTGGAAGTTCTGGGCTTGGTCTGTACTTATGTCGTCAAATCATAGAAGCTCACAAAGGCACTATTGGCGTTGAAAGTTCCCTCGGAGAGGGTAGCATTTTCTGGTTTACCCTCCCAGTTGACATAGATAAGGCTGAGTTTAAGGATGAAAAGGACATTAACAGGAAATATATGAGGAGGAATGATGCTGGGAATGATGCCCTCAAGTGGCGAACAGAAAACTGTGCGGATTCTACTCGTCGATGACCACGCTTTAATCCGTCGAGGCATGAAAGGTCAATTTACCCTTGAACCTGGCTTTAGTGTGGTAGGAGAGGCGGTTAACGGCGCAGAGGCTATTGAATTGGCATCTCAACTCCAGCCAGATGTAGTTTTGATGGACATTGACATGCCAGTCATGGATGGGATTACAGCCACGCAGCGGATAAAAAGTGACGGATCTGCCACTCGTGTTCTTGCCTTGAGTGCGTTTGACGAAGACAGCCAGGTGATGGGGATGCTTGCAGCTGGTGCAGACGGTTACTGCCTTAAGACCATCGAATGGGAACAACTCATTGCTGTCATTCAATTGATTCTCCAAGGTGGTGCTTATCTGGACCCTCAAATAGCTCAAAAGGTTGCCCGGATGTTCAAGCCCACCGTTATTTCGCCTGAGGTGGCAGCATCTGAGGTGATCCCACGACCAATTCTCAGTAATCGTGAGCGCGAGATTATTGCACTTATTGCCAAGGGACACTCAAACCAGGAGATTGCCGATCAGCTTTACCTTTCACTAGGAACAGTCAAGTCTTATGTGCGTATGCTGCTTAACAAACTTAGCGTTGATGATCGCGTTCAGGCAGCCGCTTTGGCTGTGCGCCAAGGGTTGATTTAAGTCTGGAGGACTTCCTGTAGACAAGCATATAGTTCTATAGAGGTGGAAACCGATGGTAGCTCCCCATCCATCGACTGTTCTGACCACAAAATGTAGGGCTGAAGTACTTGGCGCTGGAAGTCCTCACATATAGGTAGACATAGCACCAAGACATGGGGGGCGAACAGAGTTACCTCTTCATCCGTGGGAATACCGTAGTAGGGGAACACTTCTGCATCATGTTTTAGGCAGTACCTGCTGACACGCTGCACGGTAGTAACATTGCTACCAATGACCATAATTCGATGCGTTTCCATGCAAATTCTCAGGTTAATAAGACAATAATGCACATAGATGACTTATATCAAGTCTGGATAATTACTTGTAATAAAATAAGACCGAGAGTAGGTTGGGGAGCCAGTGCTCTGAAAGCGGCTCTGCCTACTTAAAGCAACCAGCGTTGAAACGTAGTGTCACCCAACTTTTGTAGGGCTAATGTTGGGTTGCGCGGAGCGCAACCCAACAAACTTTAATTGTAAGTGTTTAACTGGACTTGATATTACAGCTATTTGCAGTTAATTAGTCCACACTAGGCACACAACGGGCGTTATGCACGAGACAACAATTTCTTCTTCAGACGACGCTGTATTTCATTCAAATGATAACCAGATGTAAGCAAGAGACATCGTTCTGGTGGAACGCTTGAGTTGCTCAATAGTCAAATGGTCAGAGCAATTTTTCAGTTTCTGTTATTGACTAACATCGCATCCTTTGATTGACAAAGAATACACCAGGATAGCGCTCAGATGCTGCATCTTGTGCAAAATCATCATGTGCTTGTGCAACCCTGATTATAGCCGAGTTGTACCAGCAAATTTGGTAATTTTAAATCTAATTTATTTAATGGATTATTGGATAAATCTATTATGAGGCTTAGACTATCTGCACACTACAGTCAAGCGGATAGTTAGGTGGACAATTTTATCCCCCTATAAGAATGCTGTATGCATAAGGCTCTAAATAGCCATCAGATAGTATTTATTATCGGTATCTACGTAGGAAAGTGTACTAAGACTTTACTAAAACTTTTAGATAAAGTCTTAGGTCAGATGAAATTTTTTGTGTTGCGTAAGCACAACTATGTAATGCAAGTATCTTCAAAGCCTTGAAAGATAAAAATGAACTGCTTTGTTGCAGGCATTGCTTCTATTACAAGTAATTGAACGGGCTTGATATCACCCAAGCATAAAGCTCTAAGTATATTCCGGTGATAGTATAACGCCGCCTATGCATTGAATTATACAATTACCCCACTTTAGATAACGAGCTTCAAATTATATGGCAGACCGAGTTAGTTTTCTCAACACCCATTTTGATCGTATGTCCTCATCTGAGGCAATCGAAGTGTTACTGGCGCGCTTACTGAAGCGGCAGGGTGGTCGCGTGTATTATGGCAACGCGCATACTATGGTAACCGCTGCCAAAAACCCGGCACTGGCAGAGGCTTTAGAGCACAGTGATTTGTTGTTGGCGGACGGGAGTGGAGTTCGCTGGGGTAGTGCTTTGCTGGGTACACCGTTGGTGCATAACCTCAATGGCACCGATTTAGTTCCGTCTCTGTGCAAGCATGGGGCGGCGAAAAATTTATCAGTCTATCTTCTGGGTGCTAAGCCAGGTGTAGCTGAAGCGGCGGCAGTTAAGTTGAAGAAAGCGTATCCTGGCTTGGTAATTGCAGGAACTCAGCACGGCTATTTCTCTGAAGCAGAAACCCCGCAGGTATTAGAGGCAATCCGAAGAGCCAGCCCGCACCTGCTGTTAGTGGCGATGGGCGTACCGCTACAGGAAATTTGGATCAATCAATACGCAAGTTTTCTGCCCGGTATCACTTGTATGGGCGTGGGGGGTCTGTTCGATTTTATGGCTGAACGTGTAGCCCGTGCGCCGCATTTCATTCGTACTGTGGGTATGGAGTGGCTGTGGCGACTAGCGATGGAACCGGATCGGCTGTGGCGGCGCTATCTCATGGGCAACCTTGTCTTCTTGGGTTTGGTGGTGGCTAACGCCTTTACCCCACCCCAGGACGAACAAACAACATAAAAACATAAAACTTACAGTCAAATCACATTAGCTATACCAAACTGGGAGCAACGCATGAAAACGATTTCAGCCTCTGAGTTCGCCACCAGTGCAGGTTAGAAGCTCTTTATAAGTACTAGTTAAGCGATATTCTGCGTCAATTATCAGCGAGACGACGCAACCTGCTACGCAACGCATCACAACATAGAACACGCCCTGATTATGAATCTCACACAAGAATGTCAACTCATTTTGCTTCAGCCTCAGGGATACTTAGACTTGCATCAAGGTAAGGCATTGAAGGAACAGTTGACTAACTTAGTGCCCCAGCCCCACCACCTTTGGGTAATTGATCTAGCTCAAGTAGATTTTATGGATAGTTCAGGATTAGTCGCCCTGGTGACGGGGCTTTCCGCTGCACGTGGCACTGGCTGTCGCTTAGTAATTTGTAACCTGCAAGCACCTATCCGGATAATCTTTGAACTGACTCAGATGGATTCAGTGTTTGAAATTTTTGAGAGTTACGACGCCGTTCTGACCACGGTAAATCCTCGCTCATGAAGTATTGCTACAAACACCTAAACAACGATTTGCTGCTTAGCCATCCGTTTGCTCAACCAACTTGGCAATCCCATGCTTAGCCCTTGCAAGTTACTGAAACTACTAGCTTTTCAGCCGACTAGATTCGTAAGCTGACCTACTAAAACTGTGATTACCATGTCTAACCTCTCTACTTCCCACCCCATTCATCTGTCAGTTCTAAATGATGGCTACACCGCTCCTAAAGCGATTCCAGTTCATCCTTCCATAACAAGCAAAGCGAAGCGCATCATTGACATCCTGGGTGCTGTTGTCGGGCTAGGAATTACAGTAGTCGTAGCGATTTTTGTTGCTATAGCGACTTGGCTGGATAACCCAGGACCCATTTTCTACAGTCAAATTCGCTGTGGTCTGAACGGACGCTCGTTTCGGATCTGGAAATTCCGCTCTATGGTGGTCGGGGCTGATCGACTCAAGCATCTGGTCAATAACGAAGCTTCATGTCATCATATCTTCAAAAATGAGAATGACCCTCGCATTACCCGTGTAGGTAAGTTTCTCCGCCGCACCAGCTTAGACGAACTTCCCCAATTTTGGAACGTGCTGCTGGGGGAAATGAGTTTAGTCGGCACCCGTCCTCCCACTCCTGATGAAGTGATGCACTACTCAAGCCACCACTGGGAACGGTTGAATGTCAAACCGGGTATGACTGGCGTATGGCAGGCTAATGGTCGCTCTAGCGTTAAAGACTTTGAAGATATTGTTCGCATGGATCTAGACTACCAACGCAAGTGGTCTATTGCCTACGATATTAGATTGATGCTGAAAACCCTAACGGTTGTGTTAAATAAGAGCGGTGCTTGTTAATCAGGGAAGTGAGCCGAGGTGACAAGAGGTCTAAATTAACAAACCTCCTAAAAAATCCGGAAGACCTTCGTGGCAAGAGACATCTCCGAAAAAATGCTTTACAAAGCTACTCGAGTAGACAAAAAAGGCTGGCTGTTTCTTGAGCGCAATTTTCTGGGAGATTTATTTTTATGGATCTGCCTATGACGAAGTTTTAGGCATTATTTGTTACGATCAGAGTGTGGGCGGGTGTATGATCAATTCCCCCTCCGTCAGTTTTTTTGATTATTGCGGGAGGCAGAGCCTCCCAGAATACCTTCGCAGTCTCAGACTGGGAACGAGTGTATTAACTCCTAATTCTTAAGTCCTAATTCTTAACTCCTAACTCCTACCCTGCTGCGCCCAAATGCGAGTTGGAAGTCCCCAAACGTAAATAAAGCCTTCAGCTGCTTTGTGGTCAAATTGGTCTTCGGCTCCGTAAGTTGCCAAGTCAGGTGTGTAAAGGGTATTTTCAGAAGTACGCCCGACTATTGTGGCGTTACCCTTAAACAGTTTCACGCGCACAGTTCCAGAAACTCGCTCTTGGGTCTTTTGAATAAAGGCATCCAATGCAGCTTTAAGTGGATTGTACCACAAACCGTTATAGACCATTTGGGTGTAAGTCTCTTCTATACCACGCTTGTAGTGGGTAATATCTGCGGTCAAAGTCAGACTTTCTAAATCTCGGTGTGCTATAATTAACACTATCATCGCGGGTGACTCGTAGATTTCCCGTGATTTAATGCCCACTAAGCGGTTTTCTATCATATCAATCCGCCCGATGCCGTGATTTCCTACCACAGAGTTGAGTTGTTCAATCAGTTCAACTGGGTTTTTCGCTTCGCCGTTGAGGCTGGTAGGAATGCCTTGAGTAAAACCTATTTCAATGTATTCTGGTTCGTTAGGAGTGTCGGCGATCGCCTTGGTCATTTCATAAATTTCTTCTAGTGGTTCAACTGCTGGATCTTCCAGCACACCTGCTTCAATACTCCGACCGAGCATATTCTTGTCAATACTGTAGGGGGATTTCTTTTTCACCGGCGAGGGAATACCAAACTTTTCGCCGTAAGCGATCGTTTCCTCACGACTCATTCCCCATTCCCGTGCTGGTGCAAGTATCTTGAGCTTGGGGTTAAGAGCAGCACAGGACACATCAAAGCGCACCTGATCGTTACCCTTACCAGTGCAACCGTGAGCGATCGCATCTGCTCCGTATTTTTCTGCTGCTTCTACTAATACCTTAGCAATCAAGGGACGGGCAAGGGCAGTTCCTAGAGGATAGCGATTTTCGTAAAGGGCGTTTGCTTGAATCGCTCCAAAGGCGTAATCTTTGACGAAGCTGTCTTTGACATCCGCCACGAGAGATTCGCTTGCACCCGATTTCAAAGCTTTTTCTCGGACTGACTCTAATTCATCTCCCTGACCTAAATCTGCTGCTAAAGTAATTACCTCTTCCACTCCCCACTCATGCATGAGGTAGGGAATGCACACTGAAGTATCTACTCCGCCAGAATATGCCAGGACAACCTTTTTAGCGCGACCCATTCTTTTCTCCCGTTAGCACAACAAAATAATGAGTCAATATTATCTAACTAATTGGCAATAAAAAATACACTCATTTCATAACATTGAGGGCGCTTATGGAAATACTGATTGACGGCGATCGCGCTTTATGTTACCAGATATCCTCAAAAGCTTCCTGCAAGCTCATAACCTTACATGCTGTCTTATATGCGGGTTTGTCAAATTCTTTAGGTAATAGCGCTTGAATTAGAAACGCTGGGACTGGGAACTGGGTACTGGGAAAATAAGTCTAGGAATTCAGACCCCACCCGTAGGCGCGCAAAAGTCTCTTCCCCAATTTCTCGTTCCTAGTCCCCAGTAATGCGATCGCCCATTCACCTATAAACTTGCTGCGCTCTTATGAGGCAGTTTCCGCTCTCGCGATTTGTTGAATTTTCCTAAAAATATATCATAAC
Source organism: uncultured bacterium (assembly GCA_964245695.1). Lineage (GTDB taxonomy): Bacteria > Cyanobacteriota > Cyanobacteriia > Cyanobacteriales > Nostocaceae > Hassallia. Next base: position 10,661 of record CAXTNZ010000177.1, read on the forward strand.
TACATTTATTTTAGTCATTCTCTTCAATCAATTTTATTGTTATTATTTTTACTAAGTATATTGCTACATACAACTTAGGTAAATTATGCTCCGTTCACGCATCGCATGGCTGATTCCAGTAGCCTTAACTATAGTCGGTTTCGGGTCGAACGTACAAAGCGCGAGCGCGCAAACTACTAATAACTTTGATGTAACATACAAAACATTATTTTCGCTTCAACCCAGAACGGACTTAGGTCAGGATATGTTCAGGGCAACCATCACAGGTGAGAGTTCTGATGCTAGTTACGGGTTGACTAACTTTGAAAGTAATACTTACGGAAAGTTAGTCGAGTCTACTCAGACTACCCAAAAGTATAAATTTAATGCAAATCCAGCGGTGTTTGGCTTAGAGAACCAACCAACACTAGGAGACGTGTATTTCGGTGCTGACAATAAATCTGCCAATAAATTACTTGGAACAGCCAACGACATGGCTACAATTGACTTTGTGAACAGCAAAGTATCGGGTGGTGGGACTATAACTCTCACTGGAGGAACGGGAATATTCGAGAAAGCTAGTGGCGAAATAACTTTTACCCAGCAAGACAAACTTGATCCAACTGCCCCTCCTGGCGCTCCTGTTAAGGGTGAGGCTGTGCTGAAATTCTCTGTGCAGACTCCCAAGAAAGTTCCCGAACCTACAGCCACCACAAGCCTAGTCGGTATAGGTGTAATTGGTGCAGGTTTAATGCTGCGCCGACACCGCAATAAAACTACTTTCAGCTAATAAAAACAGATCGGTGCATCATAACCTTAATCTGAACCACCCTCGCCAAGGGTGGTTCAGTATTTTTGTCAGGAACAGTGTCAGAGCCGCAGCTGTCCTATCCTGGAGATGGATAATAGTGTTGTGGGTGAGACCGTGTTTTTTAGCGTTGTTATTCCGACTTACAATCGCCTGCCGATTTTGGAAAAGTGCCTCAGAGCCTTAGAGGTGCAAAAACTGAGTGCTGTAGAGACGTTACATGTAACGTCTTTAGAAGGTTACGAAATTGTCTTGGTGGATGATGGTTCTACTGATGGCACATTGGAATGGTTGTCAGCACACAAAAGCGAGTTTCCCCATGTGCAAATTTTTGAACAAGACCATGCTGGACCAGCTGCGGCTCGGAATTTAGGGGTAGAAAAGGCAAAAGGTGACACAATTATCTTTATTGATAGTGATTTAGTAGTGCTTGAGAATTTTCTGCAAGCTCATGAGTCAGCACTAGTGCAGGGACAGAAGGAATTAGGAAGCGATCGCTTCTTTACCTACGGTGCAGTAATTAATACTTGCAATTTCGACAACCCCACCGCTGAACCCTACAAAATCACAGATTTTTCCGCAGCGTTTTTTGCCACAGGAAATGTGGCAATTCCCAAGCATTGGCTAGAGAAATCTGGACTGTTTGACACCCGCTTTCAACTTTATGGCTGGGAAGATTTAGAACTAGGTGTAAGGCTTAAAGAACTGGGTTTGAAATTAATTAAATGTCCAGCAGCCGTAGGCTATCATTGGCATCCACCATTTAACTTAGAGCAAATTCCTAAGTTAATTGACAAAGAAATTCAACGCGGACGCATGGGAATTTTGTTTTATCAAAAGCATCCTACTTGGGAAGTGCGAATGATGATTCAAATGACTTGGTTGCATCGCTTACTTTGGGGGATTCTTTCACTCAACGGCACACTTAATGAACGTACAATGGCTCCCTTTTTGCGCTGGCTAATTAATCTAGGTAAACCCCAGTTAGCTTTAGAAATTGCCCGAATTTTTCTGAATTGGTATAACGTTAAGGGAGTTTATGCAGCTTACGGTGAAGTTAAGCACCAACAAGTTTGAAACTTCATCTCGTTTTGGGTTGCAACTGAATCATGAGAATTATTGTATAAATCCGCTATCAGCATATAGCGGTTCTCATTTGCCCTTCTGTATGCGGGTAGGGGCTATTCACAGAATAACCCCAAAGAATGGTCTGTACTTCACCCAACAAAGAACGGCTATATTTAGAACCACAAATAAAAACCAATAAGCACCGATAAATTATCTGTGTTTATCTCGTGGTTTATCTGTGGTTTAATTTAAAAAATATTCAATGAATGCAAGAGGTTTATTAAAAACGCAGAGGAAAAAGCAGAGGTAAAAGATAAGCAATCCTGATAACAAAAGGTTTGATATAAAGAAACATCTTGTCGTCAAACCAACTTAATTATTAATAGGAAGTTCAATCCAGAACTCAGTGCCACTACCCGGTTTTGTTGTATACTTCAGGATGCCACCATGCTTCTCAACCACAATTTGATAGCTAATTGCCAGTCCTAACCCTGTACCCTTTCCCACTGGCTTGCTCGTGAAAAATGGGTCAAATATTCGTTGTTGAATTGCTTCGGGAATACCCGCGCCATTATCAGCAATTCGTACCATAACATAATTAGGACGGGAAATTTCCGTATAAATCCGAATTTGTGGATTTGTCTTTTGTTCCTTGTCCTCTACAAATGACTCTTCCACAGCATCAATAGCATTGCTCAAGATATTCATAAATACTTGATTCAGTTGTGCGCCATAGCATTTCACCTGCGGGATGTCGCTATACTCTTTAACAATTTCAATATCAGGATGTTGTGCTGTAGCCTTAAGTCGATGTCGCAAAATTAACAGCGTGTTCTCAATGCCTTCGTGGATATCAACAAGTTTCTTTTCAGATTCACCCTGGCGAGAAAAATTGCGTAAAGACGAAACAATTTCCTGAATACGCTCAGTACCCATTTCCATAGAAGATAAAATTTTTGGCAAATCTTCAACTAAAAAGTTTACATCTATTGCTTTAGCTTGATGTTGAATTTCGGCATTTGCATTGGGATAGTGCTGCTGGTAAAGAGATAGCAAGTCAAGTAAATCTTTAACATAAGTCTTGACATGGGTGAGATTACCATAGATAAAATTGACAGGATTATTAATTTCGTGACCTATACCTGCAACTAACTGACCCAGACTGGACATTTTTTCACTTTGAATTAGTTGGACTTGAGTTTGCCGCAACTTATTGAAAATCTGGGTTAACCGCTGATTAGTACCGTGTAGAGTTTGTTCTACTTGCACTCGCTGGCTAATATTGTCTTGTAATTGGGCTAAATTAATTCGTAGCTCCAATTGGCTGATTACTTGACGACTAAGAGCCTGCAAAGCTGTAATCTGTTCGGAAGTGAGATTTCGTGGCACGATGTCAATCGTGCAGAGGGTGCCGAGGGCAAAACCATCAGGTGTGACAAGGGGTGCGCCGGCATAAAATCGAATATTCGGATCGGATGTCACCAGGGGGTTGGTGGCAAACCGTTCATCTTCTAACGCATTTGGGACAATCAGCAATTTATCTGGCTGACATATAGCATGAGCGCAAAACGCCAATTCCCTAGGAGTTTCTGTTGCTTCTAAGCCAACTTTTGATTTAAACCATTGCCGACTGGCATCCAATAGACTGACTAAGGCAATAGGAGTGCCGCAAATATACGCTGCTAAAGCAGTTAAATCATCGAATGCTGATTCAGCCTCAGTATCCAGAATTTGATATCGCTGGAGTGCCTTAAGCCTATCCTCCTCATTTGGAGGCAATGGAGGTTGTTTCATTGAGCGCGCGGGTAATTTGTCATATATCAATTGATATATGTTCTTACTTAAACACACAGCATACTGTGATGTCCTGCAATTCAAAACAGCAGAAACACGTATTATATTATTTGGCTTTAAATCAGCAATTTTTGTGATAGACTAGAAAAGTTGTCTAATCTCGCACATCCAGGAGTTCGGGTGTTTCCAGCTTGGGAAATACGCCTGGATGGAGGTTTAACCCGAATAGGAGTTAAAAATATGTCAGTCGTTTCATTGGCGCAAATGATGGAGTCAGGCGTTCACTTTGGGCATCAGACCCGACGTTGGAACCCGAAAATGTCTCCTTACATTTACACTTCCCGCAACGGAGTACACATAATCGACTTGGTGCAGACTGCCCAGTTGATGGAAGATGCTTACAGCTACATGCGATCGCACGCCGAGCAAGGCAAGAAATTCCTCTTTGTTGGCACCAAGCGCCAAGCAGCCGGAATTATTGCTCAAGAAGCTGCCCGTTGTGGTTCGCATTATATTAACCAGCGCTGGTTAGGTGGAATGCTGACTAACTGGACGACCATCAAAACACGGGTAGACCGCCTCAAAGATTTGGAACGCCGCGAGGAAACCGGCGCATTAGATTTATTGCCAAAAAAAGAAGCCTCGATGCTGCGTCGGGAAATGGCAAAGCTACAGAAATACCTGGGCGGCATTAAATCAATGCGGAAAGTGCCGGATATTGTGGTGATTGTAGACCAAAAGCGGGAGTATAACGCAGTTCAAGAATGCCAAAAACTCTCGATTCCGATTGTGTCCATGTTGGATACAAACTGTGACCCAGATGTAGTAGATATACCGATTCCGGCAAATGACGATGCCATTAGGTCTATCAAGCTGATAGTAGGTAAATTGGCAGATGCCATTTATGAAGGTCGTCACGGTCAGTTGGATGCAGAATACGAAGATGAAGATTACGACGGTGGTGAGTATGACGAAGACTACGACGAAACAGAGTATACTGACTCGGTAATTCCCGACGAAGAGGGAGAGGAATCGTAGGGGCGGGTTTTTCGCACCATCCATGTA
>CAXTNZ010000178.1:0-15296 GCA_964245695.1 uncultured bacterium
GGTAGAGAATCTTCGTTGTCTTCGTTGTCTTCCTTGTCCTCTATTCCCACACCCTCGGTACTCAACAAAATCGTCGGTCGCCCTGTCTCTTGTGCTACTTGCCCTGCAACTAAACCTAAGACACCAACTGCCCATTGGGGGTCTTCTAAAACGATGACGCTGGTGGTTGATAAATCTAACTGGGTAAGCTTTTGAGTTACTTGTTGGGCAACGTCTTTCTGTAAAGATTTGCGCCTGCTGTTTGCTAGTTCTGTTTCTTCTGCTAGTTTATTTACGCGCTTTTCGTCGCGACTAGTCAGTAGTTCTACGCAAAAAGAAGCATCGCCTTGAATACGGCTGACGGCGTTAATTCGCGGACCAAGACCGAAGGAAATATCTGTGGGGCGATCGCCACTTTTCTGGCATAATTCTAATAATCGTCCTACCCCTGGACGCCTTCTCGTTGCTGGTGGCTGTTTAAAATCCGCTTGCAGTCGTTGAATTCCCAACTGCGCCAAGTAGCGACAATCTCCGCTCAGCTGCACTAAGTCAGCAATTAGTCCCACCGCTACTAAATCTAGTAAGTCTTCTAGCGGTTGTTGAGGAACATTCGGTAAGCTTTGATAAAGCGCTTCTATCAACTTGTAAGCTACCGCCACCCCGGAAAGATGAAATAATGGATGTGTATTTGGCAAATAGCGGGGATTAATAATTGCCGTGACTGGTGGGCGTTCTACAGGTAATGTGTGGTGGTCTGTAACAATAATATCTATGCCAAGCTGTTTTGCATAAGTGATTTCCGCGATATTTGTGCTGCCAGTGTCGCAAGTAACTATTAACTTGCAATTTTGTTTGACAAGGTTATCAATACCTTGAGTGTTAAGTCCATGGGATTCTGTTAAACGATTGGGGATGTAGTAAATTAACTGCGTATTTTGTTGAAAAAACTGTCCTAAACCATCCCACAACACAGATGTGGATGTGATACCATCGGCATCAAAGTCTCCCCAAATGGCGATTTTTTCATTTTCATCCCGCGAGAGTTTCAAACGTCTTACCGCCCACAGCATTTCTTCCCCAAACTCAAACGGACTCGCGGGTTGATAAGCTTGGGGATTGACAAAAGCGGCAAGTTGTGTATTTTCTTTAATACCTCTTTGCCACAACAACTGCGCTGCGTAATTTCCACTTTGATTGGGAGTGTGTTGTTTCACCGCTTGGATGAATGATTCTGGCGGTTGTTCGGTGGCGACAATATTCCACTGCATTGAATAAATTAAAAATGTAAAATTTCAGGGTCAGGGCGGGGAAACCTGGAAAATTAAGGGCGGGGTTTCCCCACCCCTACTCGTCGGTTGTTTGAGGTTCATTCACGAGGGGATTAAGGACTACTTCACTCGCCATTCCATCAGGTTTGCGTGGGCGAATGGCGGGACGCGATCGCCTGTAACCGGCTCTTTCTGCTTTTTGATGCTCATAATCAATTAGTCTGCCATAGTAATCGTGCTTGCTTAAATTCATCGACAAGAAAATATGCTGGCGGATATTACCAAAACCTTTGCGGTTAAAAAACTTCACGGCTGGTATATTCGTAGGATCGGTGTCTACTAACATGAACCGCGCCCCATCTTCAATCATGTGGGCGACGACTTTATCAACCAGCTTGTCGGCGACTCCTCGACGCTGAAATTTAGGATTAACTCCTAGCCAGAGAATATAACCGTAAGTCCAGGATGCTTTGGTGATGATGGTTCCCAAAATGAATCCGGCTACTTCCTCGTCTATTTCCGCAACGAGGCAGTATTCTGGATCTGTGTTGTAAAGTCCAATCACCTCCCATTCGTCCCAGGTTCGGTATAAATAGGGATACAACTCACTGGTAAATAACTTTTCCCCTAAATGGTAGACGGGGGCGATGTCATCAATTCCTAATTCGCGGACATAAACCGCATCAAATTCATCGGAGTGCATAAAATAATTTAGTTAAGAGTCAAGAGTCAAGAGTCAAGAGTCAAGAGTCAAGGAGACAAAAAGAATAATTCTTCTTTCCCCCTATCCCCCCATCCCCACGCCAGGTGCTACAACGGAGGGAACCTCACGCCAGGTGCTTCAACGCGGGGAACCCGCGCAACGCACTGGCTCCGCAACGCACTGGCTCCCCTCTCCCTAGTCCCCAGTTCCTAGGGCGTAGTCCCTTTATAAAGTTACTTCCTGAATACTAGCGAGATTAAGTAAGTTGTCCACACCAGAAGCGGGATTTGCCGCAGACATCATATCAACTGAAGCTGGTTGGCGATCGCATCGAGTGGTAAAGTTACAATATTCACAAGCCTTGTTGCCTTCTGCTACTTGCGGAAATTGTTCTCCCTGTTGATAACGTTCTAACCAATCAGTTAACTTGCTTAAAAGCTGATTCAGCTTCTTTCCGGTTTGTTCGTGTGCGGCAGTATTGTAACTAAACTTAATACTTTGCGGCTTGCCTTCAGATTGGACAAACCAGTAAGTCATAGAAATATTTTCTGGTGGGTATTCGCTAGTTTCAGCTAATACATACATATAAAGACGTGTCTGCCAATTTTTTTCTAACTTGCGTTTGTTTGGCGGTTTGGGAGTAGTTTTCCAATCGAGAATTTGCGCTCTTGAGTTATCTGCTATCAATAAATCATAAATAACAGTAAGCAAATAATCTTGAACTTGCAAAGTGCGGTAATGTTCGCTGTCGCGGAATTCGCTATTAGCAGCAAAAGTTAAAATTTCTGGGGCTACATTGGCAAAAGCTGTCATCCAGTTCTGTAGTTGGGCATCTTCTTGCAGAAAACTGTCAATTGGTAAACCCATTGTATGCTGCTGCATTAGTCGGTGAAAGCGACTACCTAAAGTTTGCCCTTCTTGGTATTGTGGATCTAAGGGAGAATTGAGTTGTTGTAAATAGCTATGTTGAAACTGACGCGGACAACGTTCTAGTAAGTTGAGTTGTCCTTGAGAAAGTCGCATGGGGTTGAGTTTGAGTTGAAAGCATGATTCTATTTTAGGGGGTTGGCAATAACCTTCGCGCCCAAGTCCCCAGCAAAAAATAAAAGGTAAAAGGTAAAAGAATAAATTCCGTCCATCCTTTTACCTTTTACCTTTCTATGTACCTGATGCTTATTTAATGTTAGCCTTTGTATCCCGCACTGCGGCAAAGAAAAACAATCCGGTGAGGGGAATGCTGAGTCCCAGGATAATTGCAGTAGTTGGGATACCCAAATCTGGTTGTCCGGAAGTAAGTTCAAAAACTGAACCGACTGCGGCGATCGCTGTAACACAACAGCCAGCTAAAAAAAGTCCGCTTTTTGGAGTCATCATCATGGCGAATACCACCTTATGCTACTGGTTTGACAGCTTGATAAGAGAAGCCATGTTTGGATAACTCCTGGTTCAATGTCAAAGAATTCTCTACACGATCCACAAACAACACACCGTTGAGGTGATCCATCTCGTGCTGAATGCAGCGTCCGAGTAAATCTCCAACTTTTAATGTCCGGGGACGCCCATACTCATCTTTGTATGCAACTTCCACAACTTCTGGGCGCTTCACATCTATATATACGTTGGGAATGCTCAAACATCCTTCTTGAGCAACGCTAATATCGCGGCTTACCTGTTTTATTGTCGGGTTAATCAAAACCAGTGGAGGATTAGCTGCGTTATCTGGTTCGCAGTCAATGACAATTAGTTGTTTGTTAATTGCCACTTGGGGTGCTGCTAAACCAATACCATCTTTGCTGTACATAGTTTGCAGCATTTCGCGTATCACTTGGCGAAGTTCGTCATCTACTTTCGCAATGCGCTTCGCGGGTTGACGCAGAACGCGATCGCCTAGATAGTGAAGCTCCAAAGGCGGATTTTTTAACTTTTTTTTCTCAACAGAAATGCAACTTGAAGGCATGTTTCTAATTCGGCTAGATTGGACAGTAGTGCTACTATTTCAATTCTATCAATCTGAGCTTGACACCCAGTGAGGATTTCCCAACCAGATGAAGGGATAAATATCTGTAAGATTTATGGTATCTATCTAATGGGTACAAACAATCATTTTTTTCAACTCCACCACTCTGGAGGTGGAGTTTGTTAATGGAATCACAAATGAATCAAAAGCGTCTCTCTACTGGGATAAGAGGTTTTGACGAAGTTCTGCATGGCGGTTTTATCCCCGGTCGCGCTTATTTGGTGCGCGGTGGTCCCGGTTCTGGCAAAACTACGCTAGGACTGCACTTTCTCGCTGTGGGTGTAGCTAACGACGAACCGAGTATGTATATAACTTTCGGCGAACCCGCAGAGCAAATTAAAAGCAATGGTGCGGCTACTGGTTTGAACACCGAAGCAATGCATTTTTTGGATCTCAGCCCCTCTTCGGAATTTTTCAGCGAAATGGAAACTTATGATATTTTCTCACCAGCTGAGGTTGAGCGAGAACCAACTACGCAAAAATTAATTGAGTCTTTGAATGCTGTCAAACCCCAGCGAGTGTTTCTAGATGCGATAACTCAGTTTCGCTACATGTCCACGGATGCTTTCCAGTTTCGCAAACAAGTGCTGTCATTCATGCGCTTTTTATTAGAAGGTGGTGCGACGGTAATTTTCACTTCCGAAGCTAGCCGAACCGCTCCCGACGAAGATTTACAATTTATGAGCGATGGCGTGATTCACCTGCACAACACTAGCAAAGGTAGGACGCTGCAAATTACCAAGTTTCGCGGTTCTGATTTCCGCAGTGGTTTTCACTCGATACGCTTAACTGATAAAGGAATGCAAATCTTCCCTCGTCTGCAACCAGAAAACTACAAACGCGAATATACTAATCAGGCTGTTGCTTCTGGTGTGCCAGAATTAGATGAAATGCTGCACGGTGGTTTAGAGCGCGGTACGGTGACTATTTTAACTGGTCCTACTGGTGTGGGTAAAACCACCATCGGACTTCAGTTTATGAAAGAAGCAGCAGGAAGAGGAGAGCGATCAGTAGTTTACACCTTTGAGGAAACAGAAGAAACTCTGGTGGCTCGTTGTGAAGGCGTTAACATTCCGGTTCACGCTATGATTAAGTTCGGCACGCTCTCGGTTGTGCCAGTGGAACCATTGCACTTGAGCGCCGACGAATTCGCTAGTTTGGTGCGTCACGAGGTAGAACAGAGACAAGCCCGGATTGTGATGCTTGACAGCGTTGCTGGCTATCGACTGTCGATGCGCGGTGACAACTTGGTAACTAACCTGCACGCTTTATGCAAGTATTTGCAAAATATGGGTGTGACGGTGATTGTCGTCAACGAGATGGAACACATCACCGGTGAATTCCGAGCGACTGATGTTGGTATCAGCTACATTGCCGATAATATCATTTTCCTGCGCTACCTAGAAATTGAAGGGGAAATGCGGAAAGCGATCGGGGTGCTGAAGAAACGTTTATCTGACTTTGAAAAAAAGTTGCGAGAAATAGAGATAACTCGTTATGGTATCAAGGTAGGTAAACCACTCACCAACCTCCGAAAAATTCTCAGCGGTTCTCCCGAATGGACGGAAAAATCTGATAGGGAAAAATGAGCGAAAGCCCCCTAATTTTAACTGTAGACACCAACCACCGCAATCTGGAATTACTCAACCAATTTTTAGCTAAGGAAGGATATCAAACTATTGGCGTTAGTAAGTTGGAAGAATTTGAGCGCACATTAAGCGAATTATCCCAAATCAAGTTAGTTTTGCTGGATATTTCCGGTTTTGATCGCACTATCTGGGAACGCTGCGAACAACTGCAAAATCTCCAAATTCCCTTTTTGGTTATCTCGCCTAAACAAAGCGCCACAATTCAACACCAAAGTTTTGCTCACGGCGCGAGTAGTATGCTAGTTAAACCACTTGTCATCAAACAATTGCTGGCGTTGATTAAGAGTCTATTGGGAGATTAAATATGTGCAAGATTTTGGTACTTCTGGAACATAAGGAGAACCGCCGCTTACTATCGGAGTTGCTGGGAACACGCTACGAGGTATTTTCACCTGATTCTGATGATGAATTACCCTTGCAGCAATCTTTTGATTTGTGTATTATTTGTGCTAGAAAGCTGGATCGATATAGTCATTGGTTGCAAGCTACTAAAAAAGCTCAAGAGCCAGTTTTTTTACCTTTTCTATTAGTTACATCCCGCCGAGATGTGGGGATGGTAACTCGGCATTTATGGCGAAGTATACATGAGTTGATTGTTACTCCCATAGAGAAAGTGGAATTGCACGCGCGGGTAGAAATGCTGCTTCAAAGGCGCAAATTGTCTTTAGAACTGAAGATAGCTAACGAGAATCTGCAACAAATTAACGAACTCAAAACCCGCTTTATATCAATAGCTTCCCATGAGATTCGCAACCCACTACATACAATCTCAGGTTATGCACAAATGCTCCTTCACCGTTCGAGCAATAAATTATCTGAAGAAAAAAAACAAGAGTTTTATCACAAGATTAAATTATATGTAACCAAAGTAACAAATCTTTTAGATGATATATTATTATTGTCTAAAGGAGAATTAGCTAAACAAAAACTAAACGCAGCACCACTTGATTTAGAGAACTTTTGTAGCCAAATTACTCAAGAACTACAATTAGGCGATAACAATAATTACGTAATTAACTTTGTCAGTCAAGGTAAATCTACAAACGCTTGCTTGGATGAAAAACTGCTGCGACATATCCTCACAAATTTGCTGACCAATGCCATTAAGTATTCACCCAAAGATAGCACGATTGATTGGGAATTAATTTATCAAGACGAAGAAGTAATTTTTCATATTAAAGATAAAGGTATTGGCATTTCCCCAGAAGACCAACAGCACTTATTTGAGTCATTCTATCGTGCAAGTAATGTCGGAAATATTCCCGGTACAGGTTTGGGATTAGCGATCGTCAAGCAATCTGTTGACTTACACGGTGGTAAAATTGCCGTCAAGAGCGAAGTTGGGGCGGGAACCACTTTTACTGTGACATTGCCAATAGGTAATACTCAGGAAGAAAATAAAGCCCTAACGACTATCGCGGCTACACAAGCAAAGTCTGCATGACAAGGACTTAGTAAAAGAGGGATAATTTCTACAAAGTCAGAAAGTTCAGCTTATCTGGTTCAGAATTTGGGTTATTGAACGCATGATTATCTCACGCCAAGTCGCAAAGGCGCTAAGAACAACTTTGCATCTTGACGCGGGATTTAAAGGAAAATTATGACATGAGTGTGTTCATATCTTGCACTCATAACTTTTAACTCGTAAATCCTCACGCTTAATTATGCGATCGCAATGGGAATGTTTGCTGCAAAATGTCGGTGTCTGGGAAGGTTCATTTACCCGTTTCTCTCCCCAAGGTGAATTACTAAGTGATATTCCCTCGGTTGTTTCTTTGGAAGGTTTGAACAATAACCAGACAATCCGCCAGATTATCCGTCTGCGGGAAGATGAAAAAGTTCTTGAATATAGCTCTCTGGGACGAAGTGTTCTATTTTTTGAAAATGGTGAATTTTCTCAAGGTTCGATTCAGCTAGCACCATTTGCTGAATTTGGGGCAGAATTCGGCTTTATTCAAGAAAATCGCCGCTTACGGCTGGTTCAGTTATTTGATAAAAATGGTAATTTAGACAAGCTTACTTTAATTCGCGAACATTTGGCGGGAACTGAACCACCACAACGCCCACCTTTAACGGTAGATGACTTGTTGGGAGAATGGCGAGGTGAAGCAGTGACAATTTATCCTGATTGGCGATCGCCTGATACTTTTTCTTCTACTCTACAATTACAACTTGATGATGCTGGGCGATTAATTCAACGTCTAACCTTTGGTGAGCGAACAATTTCCTCAACCGCTACGATTAAAGGCTCTATAATTCACTTTGACCAAGATCCACAAAAGCAGGTGCAAGTATTACTGTTACCCAATGGTGCTTCTGCTAATTCTCCACTTAAGGTGCAATTACGTCAAACATTTATCTTGGAAGTGGGTTGGTTAGTCGAGCCTAACTTACGCCAGCGCATGATTCGCAGTTATAGCGATAAAGGCGAATGGGTTAGCCTCACTTTAGTCACAGAACGCCGAGTTTAAGAATATAAAATTCTAACTCGTAGTCAGCGCTTTAGCGCTGAACAAAACCCAATAGTAAATTATAATTCGTAGTCGGCGCTTCAGCGCTGAACAAAACGCCGAATTTCACAATCGTAAATTATAACTCGTAGTCAGAGCTTTAGCGCTGAAGCGCTAACTACCTACTTAAATCTTAATTTTTGACAATGGGCTAAACAATGTCGAAAACTCACCCACTTTAAATGTCTCATCCCAGTTGGGGGGTAGGCGATAAGGATTCGGGTTTTCCCGTGTGGGTATACGCATGAAGATGTACTCACACTTAACTTTATCTAACTTGGTTTCCGGAGTAATCACCCAATTTTCAATATATGCGCCTGTTAGAGTTGCACCTCTTAAATCGGTTTTGTCTAATTGCGTTTGTACGAGGCTAGCTCTAGAAATATCCGCATCTTGCAAGTTAGATGCACTAAGATTAGCTGCAACTAAGTTAGCATCCTGAAGATTCGCTTTCTGCAAATTGATACCTTGCAAATTCCAGCCATTCAAGTTTTTGTTTTGTAAGTCTTTTGTAACCAGCAATTCTCGCATTTGCAAATCATCAAGATAAGTTGTCCCCAAAGCAGCCAAATGCAACTTTCTTGCCTGATACCAGCAGGTGCGTGTCAAAATAGCTGTGATGAAGTTGGTGTTTTTCAGTTTGGCTTGGGTAAAGTCAGCATCTGTCAAATCGCAGCCTTGAAAATTAGTTCCGTGTTTTGTCACGAATGCGATCGCCAAATTGCGAATTAAGCTTTGCTTTTCATCTCCAAATAAGCCATGACAGCTAACATAAGCAGACAATAATACTACTGTCACTGCCACTGTTAAGGCTACAGTCCCAGCAAGTAAATTTACCATTGCCGCAGCTACCGCCACTGCTCCGGCGATTGCTCCCGCCACTGATATTATTACTGTTAGTGCGACTAACCCAGCGATAACTCCTGCCACTGCTGCGGCTGTGGCTATTACCACTGTTCCAGCCGCCACAATTACCACTGACACTGCCCCTGTAACTATCACTGCTACTATTGCAGCCAATTCCATTGCGCCTGTTGTGGCTGCTACTCCAGTCCATGCGACTGCCACTATACCAGCCCAGGCGATCGCCGCTAAGCCTGTCCATGTCATCGCCACGATTAAAAACCCACAGGCTGCTGTTAGTCCCCGGCTGATAATGGTGATAAAAAACACTGACAAGACGATTAAACTGACAACAACAACATAGAGATTTTCACGGTTATGATTAACCAGAAGAAATCCTAGCAACGAACCACCGACAGCCGATAACAATCCTGATATTGCCGATAGAAGTAATGCAAATATTACCAAAGCGATCGCCCAACGGCGTTGTAATCCTGCTTTCGCGTGACTAAAGTTTGCACTATGAAGAATGGCACCAGTAAAGTCTGTACCTCGGATATCTGAATAGGAGAAATCTGCGCCTGTTAAGTCTTGCCCTTTCAAGGATTTGCCTCTGAGCTTCCCACGGCGATAGTTTTGAGCCATGTTCAATTTCAACAGAGTTGGAACACTTTTTGCTACAGGTTGTAGGATATCAGTTTTTGGTGAGTTTATGTCGTAATGCGTCTAAATTTTCAAATCTGGCTGGATATCGCTGAAGAAAATCAAGTTATCAAAAGTGCGAATAATCGCTTTAAATAAGGCAATTACGCGAGGAATTAGCACCATCGCTTTCAAATCCCTCTTGGTAATCTTCTGTTTAGCCCCCTTTTTGTCTGAAGGCAGAAAAATCTCCTTTGGCAGACGCGAGTTGACAGGAAATTGATTATGTGTTCATGCGAGCGCTTTTGCTATATTATTTTATAATGCTAATATTTTGACTTATGAGCAAACCTTTATAGTAATGATTTTAAAACTTTCTAATTTTTTATATTTCTACATTTACAAAAGACTATCACCAATTATCCTAAATGGCAAGCAGCACCACCTTTAAAGACCAAAATTAGCCAAATTTTCCAATAAACTAATTTTGTTGCTTTTATTCTCATTAATAATGAGATTGTTCGCAAGATTATTAGATAACGAAGTCAACAATATTGAGAAAAGTAGATATTTATTGACAGCAAGCTGAAAATGCCTAACTCTTGAGAGAAAGTAAAAGACAAAGAAATTATTAATTTTTGTATATATGGCAGTAATTACTAAGACTAATTTAGGGAACAGCGACGCCGCAACGCTTGGTAGAGTAACACTTGGTATTTTTCATCATCAACCCGATAAGCGCCAAACCTTTCCAAATGCGGATTCATCATTTGGGCATCAAATAGCACAAATTTTCTTTGGCGCAATCTTTCTACCAACTTCACCATCGCCACTTTAGAACCGTCGGGAATGCGGTAAAACATGGATTCGCCAATGAAAGCGCCGCCAATGACAATTCCTAAAATTCCCCCAGCCAGTTCATCACCTTGCCAAGTTTCAAAACTATAAGCATAGCCACTTTGGTAAAGTTCCCAATAAATCTCTTGTAACTGAGGTGAAATCCAAGTTGTTTCGCGGTTAGCACACCCCTCCACCACAGCCTGGAAATCACGGTTAATCGCCACAGAAAAACGCTCTTGATTGAGAACGCGCCGCAAAGACTTGGGGTAGTGGAATCGCTCATCCAGAGGAATCAGAGTGCGATCGCGACTACTGTACCACTCCAATCCCTCGCTATCGTCAGCCATGAGAAAATAGCCTTGAGCATAGCCTTGAATAATAGCAGCGATATCATATTGCATACGTTAAGCGCAAAATAAAAAAAGCCATCCTCCGCGTTACTCTGCGTTTAAGATAAAGAAAATGACTCAACCAATTCCATCCATCACCTTGCCACCGTCAGAAAATCCTCAACAAGAGGGAGAATGGTTGCGAGAAAATTTGTTGCACTGGCTAGATGCAGAATTTATCCCGGAAGTAGTTAATCAAACGATAGCCCAACGAGCAGCACAGATTTTTGTGCGCCAACGCATGGAAGGAGAAAACGACCTGGGTTCTCTGGTGATTGCCATTGTCACAGAGATGCAGGCGTTTGATTTTTCCAAAAGTTTCTATGGAGAGTTTGCGATCGCCAACGCCGTCAGCGATCTACTCTTAGAAAGTCTAGGAATTGATAAGTGTTGTGGGCAATAATTATTTTTGTCCTTTGTACGAGTGTCATTGGTCAAAAGTCCTTTGTTATTTATTAGTAGTTGTTTGTTCTACTAACCACAAACTACTGACTAATGACTAATGACTAATGATTACCAACTAGACTTAACCACTCCGGGCAAAAGACCTTCGTGCGCCCATTCCCGCATCACATTCCGGGATAGCCCAAAATCGCGGTAAACACCTCTGGAACGACCAGTTACCCAGCAGCGGTTGTGCTGGCGGGTGGGAGCGCTATTGCGGGGTAGCTGTTGAATTTTTCGGTGAATTTCCAGCTTATCAAGCGGAGATTCGGTGGCTCGGAACTCTTCCAGCAATGCTTCACGCTTGTCAGCATACTTTTCGGCTATCTTGACGCGCTTTTTCTCGCGCTCAATCATGCTCTTTTTTGCCATATACTTTTTAACTTATTCAAAAACAGCATTTTCCATTCTATCGGATAGTATCGATAAATGGGAGACTGGAGACTGGGGACTGGGGACTGGGGACTGGATCTTAATTACTTCCTAAATAAATTCACGTTAGAAAAGAAAGCATTTTCAAAGCCAGTTCCTACTCCCTTCCCAGTTTAAGATTACTTATCTTCTTTTTTTCTTACTTCGCGTCCTAGTCTACGACAAGCCACTTTGCGTCTTCGCTACGAGTGCGGTTCGTTAAATAAATAGGTATTCTTGTGGTGGGAAGAAAGTAGTCCCTAATCCTTAATCCCCAATCCCCAATCCCCTTTACCCTTTGCCTTCTCTTCCTCACCAGCAGAGAAGCATAATTCAGCCAATTGACAAGCAATACAGGCGGGAGAACGAGCTTTACAAATAGCCCGACCGTGATAAACTAGCCGAATTGACCAATTTTCCCAATCTGGTTGTGGTAATAACTGCATCAAATCTTGCTCAATGCGAATCGGGTCTGCATGTTTAGTTAAACCCAAACGCTGGCTGATACGCGAAACATGAGTATCTACCGTCACGCCAGCATTAATGCCATAAGCATGAGCGAGGACTACATTAGCAGTCTTGCGCGCCACACCTGGAAGCTGTAAAAGCTGTTCAATTTGATTTGGAACTTGGGAATCAAACTCGCTGACAATCATTTGACAAGCGGATTTGATATTCTTCGCCTTATTGCGGTAAAATCCAGTAGATCGCACTAAGTTTTCTAACTCGCTCAAGTCAGCGATCGCTAAACTAGCTGCATCAGGAAAGCGACTAAATAAAGCTGGTGTTACCTTATTCACCCGCTCGTCTGTACACTGAGCAGAGAGAATCGTTGCTACTAGCAACTGCACAGGCGTTGAGTAGTTCAAAGAGCAAGTCGCATCAGGATATAGAAGCTTTAGGCGCAGAAGAATTTCTCGCGCCCGTTGCTTCAAAGATAACTTTTTGCGGCTATTGCTTACTGGAATAATTTTTGTACCCACTCCAACTGCGTAGTTTCTTTGACTATCAGAAAAAGTCCTAGTCCTAAAAGTAGCACCAAACCGGTTTGCATCACACCTTCTTGAATGCGAGATGGTACAGGTTTCCCGCGCAGACCTTCAATCAGCAGAAAAGCCAGTTGTCCCCCATCCAACGCTGGAAGAGGCAAAATATTGATTATCGCTAAGTTAATGCTGATAATTGCCGCAAAAGACAACAAGTTTGCGCTGTCATTAGCAGCTAGTTTTGCACCGACTTTGACAATATTAACTGGTCCAGAAACTTGTCCAGCAGTTTGTTGAAAGTTGGTTACCAACTGCCCAAAACCTTTGAGCGTACCCACAAATAATTGTTGAAACCGATTAGCAGCAATGCTGAAAATTTCTAGAGGATTGCTGGGGCGACGATAAACGGGTGTACCATTTGCACCAAGTTGAATACCAATCAAACCTTTGCCATCAGGTCCTGTTTCTGGCTTTAATTTTAGGGAACGTTGTTGATTTTCATGCTGAACTTTCAGTTCAACTAGCTGATTTGGATGATTTTGAATTTCTTTTCTGAGTAAGATGCTCGAATTTTCCGAAGCCGGAAGTTCCTGACCATCAACAGCAACAATAATGTCTCCTTCCCTAATTCCCGCTTGATAGGCGATGGACTGTTCATTCACAGGCTGCACGACCACACCTGGCTGGTATTTGATTTTTTCTGGAATGCCAACAATACCTAACTGTAGAACCAGCACTAAGTAGGCAAATATTAAATTTGCTATCACTCCAGCACTGATAACGATCGCCCGATCTAAAACTGGACGGTTACGCAGCAGATTTGGGTCATTCGGCGGAATATCACTATCCGGGTCATCGTCGGGAAAGCCCACAAAGCCACCCAAGGGAAAGGCGCGCAGAGCGTATTCGGTTTGTGTACCTTGGTATTTCCAAATAGTTGGACCAAAACCTAAAGAAAAACGGTTGGCGTAAATACCTTGAGACCTTGCTGCGATAAAATGTCCCAGCTCGTGTACCAAGATCAGAATAGCCAAGACGGCGATCGCTGCGAAAACATATGGCATAGCGAAAATTAGTGAACCTATTGAGCTATATATACCTTTATTTTAAAATGTGTAACAGTTTAGGACTTCTCCAAGTGGCATATTTTCTGGCTAATGGTTAGTAATTGTTGGTGGTTAGTGAAATCACTAACCATTAGCCATTTCGCCAAAATTACAACACCTCGCGTCCTAAGTAAGGTTGCAGTGCTTCTGGTATTCGCACCGTCCCATTTGGTTGTTGATAATTCTCCAAAATAGCCGCCATTGTCCGTCCCACAGCCAAACCAGAACCGTTTAGGGTATGCACGAACTGAGTTCCCTTCTTACCCGCCTCCTTGAAGCGAATATCACCCCGTCGCGCCTGGAAGTCTATAAAATTGGAACAGCTAGAAATTTCCCGGTACTTACCAGATGAAGGCAACCAAACTTCTAAATCATAGGTTTTGGTAGAAGAAAATCCCAAATCCCCAGTGCATAACTCTACGACTCGATAAGGCATCTGCAAAGCTTGTAAAATTGCTTCAGCATTTCCCACCAATTTTTCCAGTTCCTCAAAGGAAGTGCTGGGAGAGACAAATTTCACCAGTTCTATTTTGTTGAATTGATGCAAGCGAATTAATCCGCGCATATCGCGTCCATAACTACCAGCCTCGCGGCGAAAACACGGAGTATACGCACAGTGGTAGATAGGCAAATTAGCCGAATCGAGAATTTCCCCCCGGTAAAGATTTGTTACAGGAACTTCCGCCGTGGGAATTAACCACAAATCATCGTCAGCGCATTTAAAGCTTTCTTCCGCGAACTTAGGTAGCTGACCCGTCGCCGTCATAGACTGTGTATTAACTAAAATCGGCGGACTGACTTCCACATAACCAGCTTGAGTCTGGCGAGCGAGCATAAATTGAATTAATGCCCTCTCCAACGCCGCGCCAGCGCCTATCAGCGTCACAAAGCGACTTTGTGCCACTTTCACTGCTCGCTCAACATTAAGAATACCCAACTTTTCGCCAATTTCCCAGTGGGGGAGAATATTTTGGTTCTGGGGAATGTAATCATCACCCCAGCGGCGGACTTCTACGTTTTCTTCCTCATTTTTACCGATGGGTGTGGAATCGCTTGGCAAATTGGGGAGTGCGAGTACAAGTTGTTCAATTTTAACTTTCAGGTCTTTTTCCTGCGGTTCCAGTTCGCTCAATTGGGCTTTGATAGATTTGCCCTCGTCCCGCAAGGCTTGTATTTCTGACTTTTTGGGGTCGGAACCCGCTTTAATTTTTATTGGGATTAGACCTGCAATTTCATTGCTACGTGCCTGGAGTTGATTGCGCTTTCCCTCCAGTTCCCGTTGTTGCCGATCCAAATCTAATATTGGTTGAATGTCATATTTATTACTGCGACTATTCAACCGTTCTTGAACTACTTGGGGATTTTCCCGTATTTGCTTAATATCCAGCACAGATTTTATTAATCTCTAGCCTAAAATCTTCCAGTCCAACACATCAGCATATACTGATTTTGGCTTGCTATGACCGGAAAAGCAAAGCCAACCGCCAAAATTTTGCCCCAGCAATAAGG
>CAXTNZ010000179.1:0-15223 GCA_964245695.1 uncultured bacterium
GAGCAGGGGAAGCAGGGGGAGCAGGGGAAGAAATTCCCCCAAGTCTCCTTGTCTCCTTGTCTTTTTGTCTCCTTGTCCCCTTATCCCCATCTCCGACAAAATCCACCCACCACAGAGGCGTTTCGCTGGATAAGTACTGCTCAACTGTTCGCGCTAGGTGGGAGAAATCCTCATTTGGAAACATATCCTGGTAAGTTCGCTGCATGAACTTTACCAGTAGCGCTCGATCTAAAGTTGAGCCACGGCGAATATTGTAGCCAGGTATTAAGGAATTCAAAATTTAAAATTGCTATTAGGCATGAGCCAATAGTGGTGTTAATGGTAACTCACCATTTACAGGTACAAAACTCACTCCTACTTCTTCAATGGGTGCTGGGGAAGCCATATCTGAAGGTAAAAAGATGCGAGCGCTGACTGCTACTAAAGCAAGGGTAAAAACTATTACAGCCAAAAGCGGGGCGATGTATTGACGAAATATAGCCATATTTGGATTTTTAGCAGCAATGAACTTTTGTGAGAAACTTGCGCTTATATTTGTGAATTTTACGCTTATTTATTTTAGCGATTTTCGGGGGATAGAGGCTTACCGCTGATTGCTAAGCGCACCGACGTTAACGCCGATCGCGTTCTAAGTCAGCGATCGCTCTTTCCCAATACCAATCTTCAGGCATTCCCGGATAATTCTGCTTTGCTTGTTCAATTAAGCGATCGGCGGCGGCGGTATCTCCTGCTAACAAAGAGACGAGCCTGTTTTTCATCCGGTTATGAGATCCACCTGCACTATCCTCTACCCAATTGGGTATCTCTTCTGCGAATGAGTGAGAATCTTGCCTGCGAAACTGCCAAAATAAAACGTAATAAAGTGTTGCAAAAATTAAAATCAGGCTGAGTGTTCCTAAGAAAGTTAGGAAGTTAAACGCCAGAAATCCTAAAACTAACTGAGAGAGAACGTAGCCAAGTAATAAACCGGTGACGAAGAGAATAAATGTGCCGACAAAAACGACTACTTGGTTTCCCATAAATCCTCATTTTCTTGATCGAGTCCTGGTCTTGGCATTGCTTCTATTGGAGAATTCCAAGGGGCAAACACTGGTAACAGAAGTAGTCCCGGCACAGCGGCGACAATAGTAATTAAGAAAAATGTAGACCAACCTGTAACTTGAGCGATCGCACCACCAGGAGCAGATAGAATATCACGGCTGACTGCCATTAAGCTAGAGAGTAAAGCATACTGAGTTGCAGAAAAGCGCTGGTTACAAAGACTCATCAAAAAGGCAACAAAAGCTGCTGTTCCTAACCCGCCACAAAACTGTTCAATGTTGATCGCCAACACCATAGCTTGGTAATTTTTGCCAAGGTATGCAAGACAAAAGTAAGCTAAATTACTTACAGCTTGGAGAATGCCAAATACCCAAAGTGAGCGATTGATGCCAATTCGGCTCAAAATTGAACCACCTGCCAAAGCACCAATAATAGTAGCGAATAATCCCATTCCTACCTGAATTGCCCCAATATCAGTCTTGGTAAAACCAGTTTGTAGCAAAAAGGGCGTGGTCATGTTGCTAAGCAAAGCATCGCCCAATTTATATAGGGTAATAAATAATAAAATCAACAAGCCCTGCATAATACCTTTGCGCTGAAAAAATTCGCCAAAGGGTAAAAATACGGCATCGGCTAAGGTGGCGGGAGGGCTAATTTCTTTTGGTTCTGGTGCGAATAAGGTGGCAAAGATACCAATCGCCATCGTACCAGCCATGATTAAATAAACTGATGACCAAGGCAAGCGATCGGCAAGTATCAACGCCAAAGCACCTGCTACTAACAGGGCGATGCGATAACCTAAAATGAAAACTGCTGCACCAGCACCCATTTCTAATGGTGTTAAAACGTCGGTGCGGTAAGCGTCAGATGCGATATCTTGCGTCGCACTGATAAAGGCGATGAGTATGGCGTTGATGGCTAGTAGCTGTAATGCTTGTTTGGGTTGTTGCAAACCCATGATAGCGATCGCAATCATCAATGCAATCTGCGTCAACAGTAACCAACCCCGCCGCCGTCCTAAAAATGGTAGGGTGAACCTATCGAGAAACGGCGACCACAGAAACTTAAGGGAATAAGGCAAAGCGGTAAGACCAAACCAGCCAATAGCCCCCAAATTCACATTTTCCACAGTCATCCAAGCCTTTAAAGTATTACCGATTAACAACAACGGCAAACCCGATGCAAAACCTAGTAATAATAAAGCCGCCATTTTCCGGCTACCAAAAACTTGTCCCAGTCCTGTAATTTCTTTCATTGTTTCGAGATTCATCCTCTCATGAGTAAATTTTCGTTATTTTGCCATATCTGTTGTGTAATTTCATGCCAATATGCCTTAAGCATAAATAGGCATGTTGGTTTACACCTGACTCCCACCATCTTTTTTTGAGAGTGAGATTCGTCTGTGTATGACTTTTTAATTTGAAATAGGTTTGTTTCAATGTGATTAATGCAATTTGACCTGCTTATTGAAGTCTCACTCTCAATTGCTTGTTTCTCAGGAGGGAGAAGGCATGAAAGAATAGTAGTCTGTGGGAAGCCGATGTTATGTTATAGTTTCCAGATAATCTGTGAAAAATCAGGGCAGATATACCTGATAAAGGATGCCCTTACAGCATCGCTAGTTCCTTAAGGAACGTTAATTTGGTAGATTTGATGCCCTCTAATTTCTACCCCGTGTGCGGTAAGGCATTTTTCCCAACCTTTACGAGTGCCGATATCGCTTTTGCCTTTGAGTAGTCCTAATGCCTGTTCTTGTTGAGTGAGTTTAGCAAATTCTGCAAACAGAGGATAGTTTGATGTAACAAAGGTTTCCTTGCGGTGGAGAATCGGCGGATTTGCACGGCTTTGGTAGTCTCGGTGGGTTATTTTCAAAGTATTAAAGTCAATAATGATACTGGCTTGTAACGCTGGATGGGGGTCTGTGTCGAATTCTGGGTAAAATAGGTAGCAAATTTGCTGTTTATCGGTGCAATATTTTATCAGTGTGGCTTGATCTACACGTCCGACAGTGCGACTAGCGCAGCCTTCGTAAATTCGGAGTATGGGATCGAGTGCGGAAAGTGCCCAAACGTGGACGTAAAGAGCGCTACGAGTGCGTTTACCGATTTTGCTTTTTTCGCAAGCAGTTTGAATAACTTCTGGTTTACCTAAGCTGAAAAGCTTGGAGTCAGCGACAAGACATGCTTCTTCGTAGCTACCGAAAAAGGCTTTGATATCGTGGCGTATTTCTGGCGCTAGTTGAGAAAAATGTGGGCGTTTATCAAAGTGGGTGAGAGCAAGATAAACTTGGATATCAAGAGAACGACGGTAGGCGATCGCATCCCATTCTGCTTCGTCAGTTGCTTGGCATATTACCGCAAAGGCGCGGCGAAAGTTCCCGAATTCGATCAGTAATTCTTGTTCGTTTTCCAATTCACCTTTGACTGGAAGTCTACCCCGATGCGTATAAAATTCCATCAGCGGTTGCAGCTTTTCTTGATAGTCTTCAAACCGCTTGATCGGGATGCAGACTCTCGGCGTAGAATTGCTAGAAAAAAAGCGGATGGCTTTGTAACTTTCTTTTTGAGCCTCATCTCTAAAAACAAAATAGATGCCTATAGCCACTGGTACTGCATCTACATTTAGCGCTTCATCAATGTAACTTTTGAGTTCTTGTTGCTCGTAATATTTCTGAAATGTATTGCGACGGGTGACGATACCATCGCCGTAAGCTAATTGAGCGTTGCTGGGAGCATTAATTAGCACTTGAGCCGCAACAATTAGAACTTGGCGGGTGAGTTCCCAAGCTTGGCGGAGTGCCTCACGCCGTTCCTCTGGATTTTCGATCACGTTGAGGACATAGCCCAAGTTGACAACATCTGCTGGGGTGAGTGCTATATCACGATGATAGTAAGGGTCCCAGCCTGCACTGGTGTAACCTAAATTTGCTACTCGCTGTACATCGCCGCCGTGTCCGCATCCGTAGTCAAAAAACGTGGTATCCTTATTTAGGATTGCCCATTCTATTGCCAATCGCACAGGACGAGATATGTCAGTGCGAAAAATCGCGGCTCTGTGACGTTCGATTTCTAAGTAATGTGACATAAAGATATTAAAAAGAACCACAGATGCACACAGATAAACACAGATATTACTTATCGGTGTGCATCTGTGTTTATCTGTGGTTTAATAATCCTTATATCTTTTTAATCGCCAGTTCTATCAAATCTTCAATCTTCTTGATATTTAAATCGCCTGCTAAGTAACCAATGCCACGATGCAAATGCAGGCGGAATTGTGTTGCTAAGGTTTCTTTATCAGTACCTAAATTATCGTTGTAGCAACGTTGTTTGAGCGCTAGTAAAAGAATATCAGACATTTCGCCACCAAAAACGCGCCAAGTCATTTCCACGTTGCTATCTTGGGGAATTGGTACGGGGGAGGGGACGGTTGGTTCAGCGAGTGAACGACAAAACGCCCAACGACAGAGGATGTTCCATTGGTCGATTTTTGTGTTGCGTCTTAATTTTAGAAGCTGGTCTTTGGCTGTTTGGGAAAGTTTAATACGTTCAATTGGTGTTTCCATAATTTTGGAGTAACGAACCGCGTTGGCGTTCGCGCAGCTTCTCCGCGACTGAGAAGAGAAGGACGCACTCGTACGCGAAGGAAGAAGAAAGAAAAGTTACCAAAAGTAGCCTGGTTGTATGGTTGTTTGGCGGGTGGAGGAGTCGTATTTGAGGAGATATTCGCGGGCGATCGCTTCATTATTATGAAGTGTTTCAACTTCCTGTTTACTTATTTCAGTATCTGTAGATAATAAAATTACTTGATGGCTGGCTGAGGGAAAGTAACGTTCTACTAAGTTACCACGGTGAGAAGAATCTAGTCTACCAAGTGGTGTATCGATGGCGACTGGTAAGCGGCGTCCGGAGACTCGCGCTAAACCCCAAAGAAAGGCGATCGCTAAAAGTTGTTTTTCCCCAGCGGAAAGGCGATGTTTGGGAACTGGTTTCCCTTGTAAGTCATAAAGGGAAAGGCTGAAGGTGTTGGTGTCGATAGCGACGCGATGCACTAAATCACATTTGTGCAAAAGATAGCGAAAGCATTCTGTGACTTCAACTTCTAATTTATTTAGCTTGCGCAGAGTTAATTTCTCGCGGAAAAGTTTGAGTGTATCTTGAACTCTAGCCGCTGAGTAAATAATATGTTGTTTATTTTGGCGGTCAATATTTTTTTCAGTATAGTTTTCTAGCTCTTTTTTAGTATTACGAATATTGATATCTAATTCATCCAAACGGCGTTTGGTTATTTCCCTACTTGCTTTCGCTTTACTCACTTGCTGTTGTGCTTGTTGTAACTCATCGACTAGTCTTTGATAATCTTCTGGTGATGCAGCCGTTTGAATTTGTCTTTCGAGGGTGATAATTTCTTCTTCCTTTGTTTTCAGAATATTAATTTTATCTTCTGCCTTATTTTTTGCATATAGCAAATGGTGATGAATAATATTATCTAATTGATGTAGAGTTTCCGTATCACTTAATAACCAAGGCTTTTCTGTTGTAGCTGACTCTAAAGATTTATTTTCTTGATTGATAAAATGTTTAATTTTATCAACTTGTTCATTCGCTAGAGCCAAATTATGAATCAAATTGAGTAATCGTTTATCTCGCTCAACTAATAAATCATGTGCGACTGTTGCTTGTCTCATTAGAAGTTCTTTTTCTCCTTGGCTAAAAGTCTGATTCAGTAAAGGTTCAATCAAAGCCAAAGGTAAAACACTTGACTCCGCTAATTCACACATTGCTTGACGCGCTTTCTCAGCTTCCGCAGTTATTTCTGATTTCTGTTTTTCTAGTTGACTGCGTTCTCCAGCGATTTTACCACCTTCAGAAATGAATTTATCAACAACTTCTTGCTGATGAAGTTCAGCTTCTTTTAAATTTTCTTGTAAAGATACTAAATTTAGCGTCTCTACATCATATTCTTTTTGTTGCTCTTTTAGTCTATTTTCAATTTCCTCTAAGTTTGCTAAATCTTTAATATCAGCAATTTCTTTGCGCTTTCGATTGACTAATATTTCCAAATCAACTGCTAAACGTTCAGCTAATTCTAGCCCTAAAAGTCCGCTAATCGCATCAACTACAAGCGGTGGAGGTATTTCTTGTTCGGCGAGTTCCTTAACTTGTTCTCCGTCAAAGAGAAATAAATTAGAAATTCCTAAAGGTAGTAGATTTTCAATATACTCATCCCAGATATTCGCTAAAGCAGTATCAAGCCATTCATTAGCATCCAAAATACCTAAGTGGTCTTTACCGTATGCCGGATTTTTCTCCCAAGTTCGCACAACGCGATATTTTACTGGCTTGTCATTTTCAATATGTTCAAAAACTAATTCAATCCGGGTTTTCTCAACCGGGTCGGTGTGACTGTTGACGCATTGAGTGAGAAAATCACTATAGCTCAGATTACCGCGAGTAGAACATTGAGCGCGATGTCCATAAAGTGCGAGACGAATCGCATCCATCAGCGTGGTTTTTCCTCCACCATTCATTCCTCCTAAAAGGATAATTGGACGAGAATTTTCTTCATCTATTTTTGGATCTAAATTGATAATTTGTTTCCCACAGTAGGGACCAAAGTTTTGTAATACGAGTTCAATAAATTTCATTTTCCAAGATGCTTTATCAAAAAATTCTGTGAATTAATATCTTTCGTATTAAGCGTTAAAACGCTTATTTTGTTTTAAATTATCATGAATTTTTTTGTTTTTAGCACTCTTCGTGCTAACGCGCGAAAATATTTTAACGATTGATAGGTTTACCCCACACAAAGACCGCCAATAATCTCATTCTATTCACTCTTTTTATTTTTAAATTTCATACTTCCCCAAGTTTTCGGTTCTGCTTCATCTGAAGAAGCAACATCTCCCAAAGTTAGCTGCTTTACCTTTTCCACATCGCCAGAACCTGCTGCGGTTTTTAAATCGCGTTTGTAGTGAGCATTTTTTATCGCTTCTTCTGGGGAACGCGAACTGGTTTTAAAACATTGCTCTAATGTGTCGTATATTCCTACGCGACGCGACATTTTGCGATATTGGCGTTCTGTGTCCAACAGCTTCGCCATTAATTCCAAATGCATTCCATCACCTTCACAGATTTCCTCTAGCACAGCCCATTCATCGCCACCTAGTAGACTATAGCCAGCACCTGGACGGGGGTCAGAGAAAACTTCACCAGTCACTTCCATATATATGCGGGGTAAACTATCATCAAATTCGTGTCTTTCTTCTAGCCAGATGCGACGAATTTCGCTCAGTTCCTCTGGGGTAATTAGGGTGATGTCGCGCATATTTTCCGGTGCTGTGCGACGAATTTGTGTTTGAACCAAGAGGAGTTTTCTCAACCAATCTTCCCGCGCTTCTTTAAGATAAGGACCAGGAATTGGTTCAACTGATATTTCACCATCTAAGTTGCGTTCATATAGTTGAACCTCACCTCTTCTGCGGCGGAAATCTCGTCGTTCGCGGTTGTCTTCAGTATCCAATTCTGTACGAAAATCTAAAAGAGGTTGTAGCCACTCTTTTTCTTCATCATTTTGAATCATCGCTGTCATTGATTTATCCTGATTTACCAAAGTGCAAACCCAGCAACCAAAACGCGAACTACCGCAACTAGGGGTGGATGTATCGACAACTAAAGGACATTCATTATCAGCGCTAGCACCTCTGTACATAGCAAATAAGTCTTTGTTGCTGTATCCCCAAGGATTTGAGCATTGCATAAGATAAAGCCAAACTTCATCATTTTGCCAGTCTTCAATCGGACTGTAAACTAGAGAGTTGGGCAAATTCATGTTAGGACTAAGGCGATCGCGTACCCTCCTAACTTCCCATTCTTTCATTCTGTGAGCACGTTTTGTGCTTTCAGCTTTGCGAATACCCAAGACAACAATAGCCTCACCATTCGTTCGGATCACATCACGAATAAAGCGGTTGCTCGGATTAATTTTGAGCCGTTCTGTACACCAGCGAAATTTTCCTCGCGGTGCTGGATAGCCTTTACCTATCAAACCTACCCAGAATGTCTCTTTCGATTCTGGCTGTAGTAGATGAGGTTCAATTGGCATTTTTTGCTCAATAGCCGCCAATTTCATCTTTTTGAGCGAATTACGTACCCAAGCAGAAACATAAGGATTTTCTACAAGCGTATCTGTTGTAATAACGTGTATTGTTTTAGTTCGCTCTTGAGGGGGGAGAAGAGCGATCGCATTCCAAATCAACTGCAAAGTTGCGGTAGAATCTTTACCGCCGGAGTATCCCACTACCCACGGAATGGCATCCAGAGTGTATAATTCTTGTATCTCGACAGTCAGCGCTTCGATATAATCCACTAACTCTGCAACTGTACGCGCTTGCTGAGTTTTCTTCTCTGGTTGTGCTGTAGCCATTTCTCCTTCCCTGTATAGACACGGGCTTTAGTCACCCTTTTTATCTGTATTGCACTCATCAACCTTTGTATTGTAGAACCATTAGTAAAGTTTTTAAAAACTTGAGTATATTAAACGAATTTTATAGAAAACTAATTTGTATTAACTTTTCAGTTTTCAAAAATTATCATGACTGATAGTGCATCTGACATCGCTAACCAGTATCTATCTAGGGAAAACAAGGATAAACAGGTACTGGCTTTATTGCTAGAGAAATTCCTGGGGAAGAAAGATCAGATTCTCGTCCAGAAAACAGAGATGGGTGGAAGTATCGCTTATGTAGGTTCGGTCACTTTAGAATGGTTTGCTGGTCGGGTTCGTTTTGCGTCTAGTTTACCGTTGCTTCAGCAAAAGTATAATCCCGAAAGTGATAACGTTGAAATTGACGCGGATAGTATAGAGGAAATTCGTCAACGTCCCCTTGATTGGTCGCGTCAACTACCCCTAGCGCAGTATTTAGCAGCAAGGACTAATCATAAGTTTCCTCCTGTTTTGGTGGTGATTAACCAACCTTGGGTGGATAATCCGAAAGCTGCTGAGTGGAATAAACAAGGAAGTGCGACAAAATCGACTATAGATTTTACCCCATTAGATAAAGATGGTAAAGTCGGTTTACTGAACGTTTCTGAGGAGGATGTAACCATTTATGCACTAGATGGTCAGCATCGACTGATGGGGGTGCAGGGGTTGATGGAGTTGATTAAAACTCGCAAACTCCAGCGTTACAAAAAAGATAAAACTGCTGACGACACTTTTATTACTTTATCTGATTTGATAGAGCAGTACCACGTAGACCTAGCTTATCTGCAAAACTTACCCAAGGAAAAGATTGGGATTGAATTTATTTGTGCGATCGCTGCTGGAGAAACCCGCGAACAAGCAAGACGACGGGTGAGATCCATATTTGTTCATGTTAACTTGATGGCAGCACCTTTAACTAAAGGTCAGTTAGCGCAGTTAAATGAGGATGATGGTTTTTCGATTGTTGCGAGAAAAATCGCTGTTACGCATTCACTTTTTGAACAACAACAAAATCGCAAACCTCGCGTTAATTGGGATAGTGCAACGGTTGCATCGAAATCAACGGTTTTAACAACATTGCAAGCTCTGCAAGATATGTCTGAGCGATATTTGGGGCAAAAGTTCCCTTTGTGGAAACCTTTGGATAAAGGCTTAATTCCCATGCGTCCAGAGGATGACGAACTTCAAGAGGGAATCAAGGAGTTTGAAAAGCTATTTGATTATTTAGCGAGTCTTCCCAGTTATCAGCTTCTAGAAGAAGAGGATACACCAGCTTTGCGGCGATTTAGCTTTGAGAAGGATGGAGGAGAAGGAAATATGCTTTTTCGTCCTGTGGGACAAGTAGCGATCGCGCAAGCTTTGGGAATTTTGGTTTTTCGCAAAGGGTTATTAATAGAAGACATTTTTAAGAAGCTTCGCAGATTCGACCAAAAGGGAGGATTTAGTGGTATGGAATATCCGCAATCACTTTGGTATGGGGTTTTGTATGACCCAAATAAAAAACGGGTGCAGGTTGCTGGACGAGATTTAGCAGCAAAGTTACTAATATATATTTTAGGTGGAATCACAGATCAGATGGAACGTGCAGAACTTCGCAAAGCTTTAGCGAATGCGAGAACTGTGGAAAATAAAACTATCAGTTTTGATGGGAAGTTTGTTGAACCAAAAGAAGTAGGACTTCCACCAGTTCTTAAGTAATAGAGTTTGGGTATCTTTTTTAACCAATATTTTCATTTAGGTTAAATATTACATATGTTTATATTATCTTGGCTAACATCTGCCAATGATGGATATAAATTTTTGTTGTTGAGTATAACCAAAATCAAGATAGGAATTTAGTTAAATCAAATTCCTCGTCTTGTTCTTCTTTGTTTGTTCGTTCGTAACTTAGAAATAATAAAATTCGCTCTGAATAATCTACTGAACCACGCAACTCGTTTTGCAGAATTTCTAATCCCCCATTTGCGTATTCTTCAAATATGTGATTGCGTTGCTTTTCATATTCCTCCTCATTAAGAGATAATATTTTGATATCTTTAGTTTCATTAATTGCCAATAACTTTATTAAAATATCATGTCCCATAGAAGCAAAATACTCTAACCTAATTGGTGATGGTTCTCTTTTAGATATCTCCCCTAAAGGAACTCGCTTATTATGCTTCGCACCCAAAGCAGCAGCAAAAACGATCGCATCCGCAAAAGTCTGAAAAGGACCCATTGCACCATCAGCCGATATTAAAGCCTTCACCAACTCAGCCTTATCTTTAGCAACCCTGATTCTGCCAGTTTCAGCCATAACGTTGATATATACTACGTTGCAATTTTAACTGAAAACCTAAGCGCGATACTCTTACAGAGTTACTTCGTGAACGCACATCCTTCTCTCTGTGTCCTTTGCGCCTCTGCGGTTTGTTTTTGTGAGAAAATAAATACAGTAAGCGCATAGAATAATGTCACGCAGAGACGCAGAGACGCAAAGAATAATTAACCTCCACGCTCAACCTCAACAATCTCCGTATACTCAAACTCATTCGGACTTTGCTTAACCAACGGATATCTTTCTCCATTTAACTCTATATAATCTTGTTCGCAATCAGGTTTAGAAGAATAATAACTCAACACATATTCCCTCCCTATCCTCTTCGCCATTTCCTCCTCAACTTCACCTCTCCATTGCGTCTTAGTAACCAACACAATCAACTGATTTGCTAATTGCGGAATAGTCTTAGCAATTTGTCGCCGATAGTTATTATCCAAACTACCAAAAGGCGAATCCATAACTATCGGAAATGTGTTACTATCTGGCATCATCAACATTTTTCTTTCGCTCCATTCCCGCACCCTGTCGATAATGCTGCCGATAAAAGATAAACTAAGAATTTGATTCTCGCCTGTGGAAGCTGCAACTAATGCTTCGATACCTGTTGTATTTTCCACTAGAGTTAGTTCATATTTATCGCTAATTTTGGGAATGTAAGGTGTAAAAGAAATTTCACTGAATATTTCTTGTACTCGCTTTTCTAATTGCAGGCGAAAGTGATTTTCTTGGCGAAATTTAACTTCAGTTAATCGCTCAATTGCATCTTGGGTAGCTGCGATCCGTCGTTGTGCGAGTGTTTGCTTATCTTCATTCAGCTTCTGTTTAGCAACTTGCTTATTCAAGCCTTCTATTTCCGCTTTCAAATTAGCAATTTGCTGTAGATTTGCACCTTGATCTAACGTTAACTCTCTGATTTTTTCTTCTATTTCATCTAATCGCTTTTGTAAACTGCGAATTTCTTCACTTGGATCTTTTCGCAAGCGTTCTTGAATGTTATCTAACTCACCTTCAATTTGAGATATAGTTTGCCTTAACTGATTAA
This sequence comes from uncultured bacterium, assembly GCA_964245695.1. Taxonomy (GTDB): domain Bacteria; phylum Cyanobacteriota; class Cyanobacteriia; order Cyanobacteriales; family Nostocaceae; genus Hassallia. The sequence goes on from CAXTNZ010000179.1 coordinate 11,889, forward strand.
TTCTGGCTTGTTCTTTATCAACTTCTTCCCAAAACGCGACTGCTTGCTTATCAATTTCATCTACTTGAGCGCTCATACGGATAGCTGTTTCTTCCACCGCCGAAGAACCAGCTTTATCGAGCAACTTTTTCACATTTTCGTGTCTATGGGTTCCGTCGTGTAATTCTCCACCACAAATACAGCGTTTCGAGTTGAGTAAATCATTGACAAACTCCCGCGAAATTCCCGCAGTTAATTCACCGCGCTGTTTCAAATCTTCGACAATGGTACGAAACTGGGTTGTAGTTTCCGAGAGCAACACTGTATAACCGCGTGTGGAAATAACTTTTTTTAAAGCTTCTCTGGTTTGTTTGAGATTTTCTTGGTTTGCTTTTTTTTGATTTTCTAACTCTTGTCGTCTTTCTTGAATTTCTTTAGCAGCGCTGAGTTCTCGCAAACGGCTACTTGTCTCTTTTTTAAAGGTTTCTTGATATTCTAATTCTTGTTTTATTTCCGTTTGTCGCTTGGTGATGCGCTCAATTTCACGCTCTAGCTTTTCTTGCTGTCGCAAAAGCTGCTTCGTTTCTGAATCACCGATGATTTTTAATTCATTATCTAAAGTTTTCTTTGCTTCCCCCAGATGTTTGATGGAACGATTAATTACTTCCACCCCTAAAAGCATCTTTGTCGCTTCCGCGATTTCTGCTTTTTTATCGGAACGCACTATTTGCTCAATGCGTTCGCCATCAAAGAAGAAATATTGATGTAAACTACTTGGTAAAATCTGATTTATGATATCTTCTGGTTGTTGGAGTGGAAAATACCAGCGTCCATCATCGCCTGATACTTGCATCAATAATTCTGTCTTACCAACATCAATGTCAGTTGCATTTTTATAAACTCGACACTGGCGTTTGACGTTGTAGCGTTTGCTGTCATGTTCCCAAGTTACTTCTACCCAACATTCTACAGCTTGCCCGATTTTAGCTTCGGCGATCGCTCGCTTATTAACTAACTGCTCAACTGATGCAAACGCTGCACTAAATCTCTCATACAGCACCCATGTAAATCCATTCAGCAGACTGGTTTTTCCCGCTCCATTATTCCCGTGAATAATCGTTGTATTATGAGCATCGCCAACCGCCAGGATGATTTCCGGTGTTTTGCCATAAAACGAGCGAAAGTTACACAGCTTGATTGAAGTCAGCTTCATTGCACCGCTTCCTTCACTATTGCCAATATATCATCATTAATGTGGCTGAGACTTTTCTTATCAAGCCTGCTTTTTTCTAAATGCCATACCCGCTCAATTATTTGCCGCACTTCTGGTGGAGCATTGATAATTGGCTCCTGAACATCATCGATATTCGGCTCTTTTGTCATCTCGGTTTTAAAATAGATTTTTTTCTCTATTTTAACCGTCTCTAAGGAGTGTAAGCGCCGCCTGAAAGCTACTCTTACCGTTATCTTTATTTTCAGCCAAAAAAACCCAGAAAATTTCAAATTTTTTTGCCAAAAATCGCTTTATTTTTGGGCTGTTTCCTGATATTATTAAAGATATCTAAATAACTTTCATCATAATCGGATAGTTGCCGCTCTAAAAATTTTGCAACTATCCCATTATGATATAGTTCATTCCCTAACTATTATCATCTCACATCTGTTGTACAAATAATCGAATTTTTTTTTGTTTTTTCAGAAAAATTTATCCAACAAAGAAAAATCGTTTTGCGCCAGAATTAAATATCCAATAAATCATATCGCTTTTGTAAAGCGAGTAATTTCATCCTGGCTTCACCGGCGTTGTCAGCTAAATCGGCAAACTCGACAAAGCGACGCAATTCTTTTCTTAACAGATTACGCTCAACTTCTAGAGTATTCCTGTCAAGTTCTGGTGGTAGCACAATCATGTCAAATATAGTAGCGCGTTCTTTACCTGGGTGAGGGCGCAAAACTCGTCCTCTTCGCTGGATAAATTGACGCGGATTTCCGGAACTTGCCAAAATTACAGCAGTCTGAATCGCGGGAATATCGACTCCTTCATCTAAACAGCGAATTGCTACCAAACCTTGCAATTCGCCGCTTTCAAATTGATGGCGCAAAGTTTCTCTTTCTTGCAAAGGCGTTTTTGCTGTGTAGGTACTTACCCTATACCCCAGTTCTACTCCTAATATTTTGGCGACTGCTTTGAGTTGGTGTAACGATGAACGTCCCTCTTCTTGTGCGCCATCACTACAATAGAAAAGGGTGTGAGTTGTTTCGCGACGAGTCGCCATTAGTTCGCGCAAGGCGTTTAATTTATTTTCCGCTGCGCCAATTAATCTTGCCCGTTGCATCAACAAAGGCTTTAAATCTTCATTGTCTTCAAAGCCCCCTACATCTAAATTTTCTCGTTCCCGATACAATAAAGCTCGTCCAATTCTTTTGGTTAATTTTAAATAAGCGATGCTTTCTGTTTCCGTTAACTCTACCAGGATGGGATGATACAGATAATGCACCAATGCACCTTGAGAAATTGCATTCCTTAAGGTAAATTCAGGCTGAATAACTGCACCAAAGTAATCAAATAAAGATTGGGTACCATCATCATCAAAATATCTTTCTGGTGTGGCAGAAAGAGCAAGTCGTAAACCCACGCGGCGTGGTAAACTTTCTTCCAACTTCGGTGCGCCTAAGTTATGTGCTTCGTCGCCAATAATCAAAGTCTTTTCCGGAAAGTACTTGAGTTGAGACTGAAAGCCATCGCCAATTAATGTGGAATTGGTAGTAACAATAGTGAGAAACGATTGCGAACCAGAACGCACATTATAAAGTTGGGTAGAAAGTTGACTTTGCCACGTTCGTAAATCTTCAAAGGCTAAGATGGGCTGCAAGTTAAATTTTTCACATTCTCGCGCCCATTGGGTGACAAGATGACGAAAGGGACACACCACCAACAAAACTTGCAAGTTAATTTGTTTGTATAACTCGCAAGCGATCGCCAATGCTGTAATAGTCTTACCACTACCAGTAGCCATCTTCAGCGTACCTCTGCCGTTGTTGGCAAACCAATTAACAACAGCTTGTCGCTGATAATGCCGCAATTGAATGAATTGCGGCATTCTAGGGCATCCTGGTAGTGGTTGAGTTTGATAATTGCCCTTACTTTCGCCGGCAAATGGTACTTTGAGTTTGAAAGTGGACGATTTCTCAACTCGTGGTGTCAGGTACATAAATAAAGACTAGGGATTGGGGATTAGGGACTGGGGATTGAGAATATAGGGGTTTTCAGTTGGATGCAGAATTAAGAAATCACAGATAAAGCTGTATTTCATAAAGCGTGAAAACCGCTATAGTATCTATGGTATTTCTTCCCC
>CAXTNZ010000180.1:0-289 GCA_964245695.1 uncultured bacterium
AGATAAGCTATCCTCTTTCTGCTTTCGTCGGAGGAAACCGCCATACGCCAGTGTCTTCCTCAGGGCTGCTTCTGGTCTTAGGTAAGCCTTAGTAGAAGGTATGCAGCGAAAGTAAAGTGTAAAATCGCTCATGCAACGCTTGTTTACCCTTACGAGGTGCTCAGAACAAAGACTACCAAAAGTAAGTAGTTTATGTCTCTAAGACAATGATATTTTTAACGGGTCGCGGGCCCGACTAAATAAAACAAAAAACGCCCCCTGGGGGGGGTTGTGTTTGGGGGGGGGGGGC
>CAXTNZ010000180.1:309-15190 GCA_964245695.1 uncultured bacterium
TTTTTTTTACGGGGCCCCCCCAATTATTAACCCAAAAAACCCCTCATTTGTGTTTTTTTTTTATGGGCCGCTTCTCGGACTGGGTATGCTAGGACTGGGGACAGCGATGTGAAATTCTTTTAAGATTTGGTTGCGGTCCCAATACCAATACATATCTTCACTCTTCTTTAGTACCCAGTACCCAATCCACAGTCAAGATTTCAATACAGCAACTTCTGCCTTTTTTCCGAATAAGGCTTAATAATAATTTTACAAAGAGCCTTTAAGCCAAAAAAACACTTTGAGCGGGTAGGGGCTTGGAACGCCCAGGGTCTGTTGTTAGTTACTAAGTATTCTTTAGGAAGAAAAGGAGTAAGTGCCTGGGGTGGTTAACGGCTTTGAGCAATACCACTTGAAAGTAAACTATAGTAGGGAGACAAAAATAACACGGTAGTAAAAGTAATTAATCGCCTCTTAATTGATTTAAAATGCTTCTTTTTTCTACTGCTCCTGCTACTTTTTGGCAAATTTTCCCACTAAAATTAGAGATATATATAAAGTTTGTGTATATTCTCTGGTTAAATTAATTTCATTAATTGTATTAATTTTAATAATTAAGCTGTTTAAGATTTGTAAAATATAATCGTGTTAAAATCACTTAGAGCTATCAGTAAAAGGCTGATTACGTAGTTACACCACAAGTGAAATTCATTAGAACTTAATAATTACCTAATAAAAATACCTGCTATTTAAAGAGTAAATAAAGAATCTATCTAAACAATGATTAGTTATGCAGGATCTTATATCCTATATATTGAATCCCATTCCAAAAAGCTAGAAGACAAGAGTGGAGTTGTTTTTTTAGATTTATCTAAAAACTACTATCGTTAATTTTTTGTACATGTTTTTTTATAAAAAAATAAAAAAGATGTGCATTTGCCCTCAAGGCAAGTTATGATTTCAAATTTTCCACCTAATGAACTCTAACTTTTTGGAGCAGAACGTAAGATTCGGCTAAGAGTCTTTAGCATTGACAGCCTTTGATGTCAGGTCGGCAATCTACCACTGTATAAATCCAAAAGCATATGACAAGCTCAATAATTCCACCTTTACAGAATTACTATACTGTGAGCCAGCAACAGCAAGATAATCGCTCCCCATACTGCACGCTTCAGTGGCGACGAGGTCAGTTGTTGGTGAAGCCTCCTGGACAAGTGAAACAGCCATATCTGTCTTCACTCGATAAAGAGCAATCGTTAGTACAGTGCTTAAAACATTCGCCAATAAGTTTGGTTCGCATAGATCCAAAGCTAGGTGAGTACTGGCTAAAGTTTTGGGCTGAGGCGTGTGAGCAAGCGTCAAAGCCAATATTCTTACGTATACCCTCTGCGCCCGCACTGCCCAAACATGGTAGCCCACTATCGAGGTCTTTGCAACGGCTAGTTGACTGGATCTCTGCCTTAGTGTTTCTGCTAGCAGTCAGTCCAATAATGCTGGGATTAATTTTGCTGATGCGCGTTTACTCGCCTGGGTCACTTTTTGAGCGTGAGTGGCGCGTTGGAGAACGGGGTAAACTTTTTCGGGCGCTCCAGTTTCGCACAACTGCGGTAAACAAAAAAACACTTGGGGATGAGGCGATCGCCAACTTTAGCGGTTTAGCTGATACGGAGGATGAGCGAAACATGTCACCGATAGGGCGTTGGATGCGTAGATACGGACTGCACAATCTGCCTCAGTTATTGAATGTGCTGCGAGGTGAAATGAGTTTGCTCGGACCTCGTTGCTGGACTTTGGAAGATGCAGTGCGGTTATGTTCAGAAAGACAACGTCCTCTCAATAAACTACCAGGAATTACAGGTTCATGGGAGGTAGAGGCGCAGTCAAACCAGTTGCATCTGGATAGCCAAACACTGTGATGTATTTATTATGTAATGTGTTAGGTGGGACACTAGTTACCCCATGTGTATAGTTTTTTCAGGCGGGTCAGATCGTAAAGCAAATGTCTCAAAAGATTATTCATGACAGCTATACAGTCTGCCACTTCCTGCAAATACAGATTCACGCCCTGCAACTTTTCTGGCTCTCCTGAATTATACAAAAATTGCTCTGTCCGCCTGCGTGCGGTAATTGATTAATTCATTTACCGCACGACTGCTTAAGACAAAATTGTTTGCATCGCACCAATGATCTGTCTGCCCTGCTAAACTACTGTTAAAAAATACTCATGCATCTCAAGCTTTCTAAACCACTTCGCAATCTGCTCAAGGCTACCAGCTTCTGGCAGGACAACTATTTGATATTGCGAGAGTTTAAACACTTTCGCAAAGTTGCCATTCTGGCTGTGGTGTTTTCCTTTCTAGCGGCAACGTTTGAGGGGTTCACTATTGGTTTTCTGCTTTCTTTCTTGCAAAGCTTAACAGAGCCTAATTCCCAAATAAATAAAACAGGAATTATTAACAGGGTTGCTACGTCGATTTTGGGAGCTAATCCTTCTCCAAGTAGCCGTTTATACCTAATATGCCTTTTGATTTTATTGAGTACTTGGATGCGTGCAGGATTCAATTATTTGGGAGGGATATACACTGAATCGGTTCAACTAAATCTTGCCGATCGCCTGCGAAAGCAGATGTTTGAACAGTTACAATCATTGCCGCTAAGTTACTTTGCTAAAATTCGCTCAGGCGAACTTATTAATACGATTACGACAGAAATTGAGAGAATAAAACAGACTTTCAGTGGTGCTGCTTTCATATTTACCAGACTAATAACAGTTGCTGTCTACGCGGTCATAATGTTTTTGATTTCGTGGCAACTTTCAATCATTTCAGTGCTAGTATTCTCACTTCTGGCTGTGGGAATGTCAACGCTGAATGCGCGAGTACGAGAAACAAGTTTTGGAATTTCTAATGCTAACGGTAAGTTTAACTCAACAGCATTAGAGTTTATTAACGGTATTCGCACAGTTCACGCATTTACTACTCAAGAATTTGAGCGGCAGCGTTTCTATAAAGCTAGTTCTAACCTGCTTGATGCTTCATATAAAGTTGTCTTAGCCTGGACACTGGTAAAGCCTATAGCTGAAGGGATAGCTACCACCGTTCTCATCAGCTTAATTATTATCTCGTTCACTAAATTTGCGCTACCAGCTGCTAGTTTGCTGACATTTTTCTTTGTGCTAGTTCGGGTCGTACCAAGTATCCAGGATATGAATGGTACATTGGCGTTTATCAGCACTTTGAAAGGCTCACTAGAAAACATTAAAGAACTTTTGAGAACTGACAATAAAACTTACTTTCAAAACGGCAATGTTGAGTTTACAGGGTTAAAGCGCTCCATTGACCTAGTATCTGTGGATTTTGGTTATGATGCTACTAATCTAGTGCTAAACAATATTACACTAACCATTGAACGGGGAAAAATGACGGCGCTGGTAGGAGCGTCCGGTGCTGGTAAAACAACCCTCGCCGATCTAATTCCCCGATTTTACGATCCAACACAAGGAAATATTTTAGTTGATGGACTTGATTTGCGGCAGTTGCAAATCAACTCGCTGCGCCGAAAGCTGGCTGTGGTAAGTCAGGATACATTTATTTTTAACACTTCTGTTTGGAATAATATTGCTTACGGTACAGAAGGAGCAAGTGAAGCAGAAATTAGAGAAGCTGCTCAAAGAGCGAATGCTCTGGAATTTATCGAAGAAATGCCCGAAGGTTTTGACACAGAGCTAGGCGATCGCGGAGTCCGGTTATCTGGAGGACAAAGGCAGCGGATTGCGATCGCTCGTGCATTGCTGCGCGATCCAGAAATTCTGATTTTGGATGAGGCAACAAGCGCTTTAGATTCTGTATCCGAGCGATTAATTCAGGAATCGTTAGAAAAACTTTCTGTCGGTCGAACAGTGATTGCGATCGCCCATCGACTCTCAACAATTGCCAAAGCAGATAAAGTCGTCGTGCTTGAGGCCGGGCTGATTGTAGAGCAGGGAAATTATCAAGATTTGCTAGAGCGACGCGGTAAGCTTTGGAAATATCACCAAATGCAGCACGCGTGAATTAGGTTAGACAAGCTAAAAAGTAGAGGACTTACCTCGATAGACAGGTTTTCCTCTTTTTTTATTCGGGATTCTGACTCTTTGCTACTCAAAATATATAAAGCTATTTCAGGTTTAATTTAACCTAAATACTTAAATTCACAAGCCTTAGGGACTTCCATTTTGCTGGAGGCTCGAAGCCTTGGCAGATTGGTTGTCAGCATCCGCAACAGTTGCGGTGGATTCGCTATCTCAAAGAAAGTGCATGGTTTGCTCGTACTGAAAGTATTCTCTGGCGTGCTAAATGGTTCACGCAATATTACTTTTGGCAAATTAAAGTTTTGATTAAGAAGATTATGAATAAGATTTAGATTCAAAAAATCGAGTTTAAATTTCTATTTTTCATCTTGCATCTGGTATAAATCATATATATACTTAAAAAAGCTATTGCTAACTTTCATACATAGTAGCTGAATGCCGTAAGTGGTTCTAATAATCAAATGATGGCTTTTGTGAGTATGTGATGGTAAACGAATAAAACCGAAATTTTGCTTTTATATTCTACTTCTATTAAATAAAATACTATGAAAGTTTCTGTCATCATCTCAAACTATAACTACGCTCGATATCTTTCGGCGGCAATTGATTCGGTTCTGGCGCAAACCTATCGAGACATTGAAATCATCGTGGTGGACGACGGTTCTACAGATAATAGCCGTGAGGCGATCGCACAATTACAACAGAAATCCCCAGATAAAATCAAGGCTATCTTCCAAGCCAACCAGGGACAGGGAGGCGCGTTTAATACAGGATTTGAAGCCGCAAGCGGAGAAGTTATCGCCTTTTTGGATGCAGACGACGTTTGGAAGCCTAACAAATTGCAGCGAGTTGTCGAGGCGTTCAACTCGCCAGATGTTGTCGGCATCATGCACCAGTTGGACACCATTGATGCCGATGGCAACATCCTCAATGATTCCAATAAAGGACCGAGACTGAGTGAAAATCTAGCGCAAGTAATCTTAGATACGGGCAATGCCTGGTGCTTTCCCCCCACCTCCGGACTCGCCTACCGCCACAGCGCCCTTAAAAAATTGTTTCCCATCGACGCTGTCAAATGGCGGATCTGGGCAGATGGTTGTATTATTTACTGCACTGCCTTCCTCGGCAAAATTAAAACACTAAATGAAGAACTGGGGAGTTACCGGATTCATGGTGCAAACAATCACATTAGCAGGGAGACAGCAACAAGCGAACAGGAAACAAAATCGCAAGCGGGAATCGAGATGACGAACCAATACATCAATGATTTTTTGGAACGCATTGGTTATCCCAAAAGAGTGGACTTGTCCCGCAACCTTCAGTATCGGCGCACAAAATATTATCGGCGCGGTAAATGGGATATCACCGAGGTGTTGGCTATCTCACGTTTGATTTTAGGGTGGCGGTTCTACTCTCTTTCAGAACGGGTGTATTATCTGGCTCGATTTTTGATGAAGAGTGGGCAATTCCTGATTCGTCCGACTTTTGATACAGAGGTAAAGCTATGAAGACGTCTAATAGAAAAATTTCATATTCGGCAGATTTAGATAGTGACCCCAAAAACAATCAGGTGACTAAAGTTTTTCTGATGTGTTCAGGGCTAGGTCATATTCGGCGCGGGTATGAGTCTTTTACTCAAGAATGCTTCGATGCTTTATCGCAAGAGCCTTCTATTGATGTCACTCTCTTCAAAGGAGGTGGGGAATCCTTTGGTAAGGAAATTACTTTGTGGAATCTTCCACGCAATACACGAATAGCTTCTCAAGTCGGTAATATTTCCCATAAAGTTATTGGCAAAGGAGATTCATATTTTGTTGAGCAGACAACATTTTTTTTAAGTCTCTTGCCGCACTTATATTTCAAAAAACCAGATGTCATTTTTTTCAGCGATCTAAATTTAGGGAATCAGCTCTGGCAATGGCGACGATTAACAAACCAAAGCTATAAGCTATTATTTTCCAACGGCGGTCCCTGGATACCACCTGTCTTTGAACGTTGGGATCGCGTACAGCAATTGGCTCCCGTTCATTTACAAACAGCTTTAAATTTAGGAGATCCTGCCCAAAAACACAGTTTGGTTCCTTACGGAATTAATATCTCCTCCGAACTCGATATTTTAACATCAAATGAACGATTAGCCTTGCGGGCTAAACTAGAACTACCCAAGCAGCAGCCGTTGCTTCTCTCTGTAGCAGCAATTAACAAATATCACAAGCGCATGGATTATGTAATTCGTGAGGTTGCTAGTCTGCCAGAACCACGTCCTTTTCTATTGTTATTAGGTCAACAAGACGGAGAATCCCCAGAAATTTTGCAACTGGGTAATCAGCTATTGGGAACTGAGAATTTTGAAATTCGGACTGTTGCTCCGTCTGAAGTGGCAAATTACTACAAAATCGCTGATGCGTTTATCCTTGCTTCTCTCAGTGAAGGGTTTGGGCGCGTGTTCTTAGAAGCAATGAGCTACGGCTTACCCTGTTTAGCTCATGATTATGAAGTGACGCAGTTTATCTTAGAAGACAAGGGATATTTAGCGAATTTTGAATTAACAGGAAGTTTGGCAAATCTAATCCCTCAAGCCCTAGCAGCAGTTGAGGATGCCTCAAAGCGTCACCTTTTGCATCGCTATACTTATGATCGCTTTAGCTGGGAAAAATTACGCCCAGATTATGTCAACTTGATTCAAGAGTGTCTTCATTAATAACAGCATTTTTGCTTGAATAAAATGTTTTTTTTAGAAAATTCCGAAATCACTGACAAGCAGAATGTAATAAACATTTAGCACATTAATGTCACCGACTGCCAAGGATTACCTATTAATTGGTAAGGCGATAGACATCTAATTTATCCGTTTAGGCTTTGGGGCGATGGGGAGATAGAAAGATCGAAAGAGGTATTGGCGGGTTTCCCCCTCGCTGAAAATATACAACAGCTGATTAAATTTTCTGAGGTTTTCTATGAGCGAACAACACCCCTATCGTCCTACTATCCCACCAGTTGCAGAGGAAGTAGCTCGTCCCCTCTGGTCAGTAATGATTCCTACTTATAATTGTGCGGAATACCTGCGCGAGACACTCTTGAGCGTGTTAGCACAAGATCCAGGACCAGATGTGATGCAGATCGCGGTTGTCGATAATCACTCGACTCTTGACGATCCAGCAGCAGTTGTTGCAGAACTGGGTCAGGGTCGTGTTGAGTTCTATCAGCATCCAAAGAATATAGGTTTGATGAAAAACTGTCAAACCTGCTTTGAACTATCTCGTGGTCATTTGATTCATCTCCTACACAGTGACGATTGTGTGCGGGATGGCTTTTATCAAAAGCTGGAACAAGCCTTTAGCGAACACCCAGAAATCGGCGCTGGTTTTTGTCGCAGCGTTTACATTGACGAGCATAGCCATTGGCAAGGTTTCTCCTGTATGGAACTGCGTGAAAGTGGTGTTCTACCAAGTAATTGGATTGAGCGAATTGCTGAACTTTGTTGTATCTCGGTGCCATCAGTTGCTGTAGTCCGCCGTGAGGTCTATGAAAAACTAGGGGGATTTGACCGTCGTTGTGGTTTGAGCGGTGACTGGGAGATGTGGGTAAGAATCTTCGCCAATTACCCAGTGTGGTTTGAAGTTCAGCCTTTGGCTATGTGGCGCAAACACTTGACATCTGCGACTGGAGTTAATGCCAAGAATAGTACTTTCATTCAAGAAACGTTTAATACTGTAGAAATTATTTTTAAATCGTATCTACCCTATGCGCTCAATAGCGAAATTCACAACGAAGCAAAGCGTAATTGTGCTTTTTTAGCTCTAGAAGCCACAGAATTATTACTGAAAAAAGGTGATATACATAAAGCGATCGCTCAGATTCAAGCAGCGCTCAAGTATAGCCCCTCCTTTAGAGTCATTAGGTCAGCGGCTCGCATCATTCTCTTGGATGGCACAAAATCCCTGTTGCGAACTATTGTAAGCGGTCAAAAACATAACATTATAGAGACTACTGGCGTAGCACGCCTCAAGACTTAAATCAGACTTTTAGATCTGGGCAACTTCTCATAGAGAAAACACAACAGTTTGTAGCACGCTGGAGTTTTAAATAATCATTATGAGCGAACAACATCCCTATCGTCCTACTATCCCACCAGTTCCAGAGGGAGTAGCTCGTCCCCTCTGGTCAGTAATGATTCCTACCTATAATTGTGCGGAATACCTGCGCCAGACACTCTTGAGCGTGTTAGCACAAGATCCAGGACCAGATGTGATGCAGATCGCGGTTGTTGACGATCACTCGACTCTTGACGACCCGGAGGCAATTGTGGCAGAACTGGGTCATGGTCGTGTTGAGTTCTATCGCCAGCCAAAGAATGTAGGTATTACGAAAAATTTCCAAACCTGCTTGGAACTATCTTGCGGGAAATTGATTCATCAGCTGCATGGTGATGATTGTGTGCGGGAAGGTTTTTATGAAAAGATGGCACGACCCTTCCAGGAACAGCCAATTGGTGCTGCCTTTTGTCGCAACATCTTTATGGATGAGAATGGCTTGTGGCAAAGTTTATCTGGTATGGAACAACCTGAAAGTGGTATTTTACCCAGCAGTTGGTTAAACCAAATTGCCGGGGTTTGTTGTATCCAAACGCCATCAATTGTGGTGCGCCGTGAAGTATACGAAAAGCTGGGGGGATTTGACCACCGCTTGACCTGTGGTGAAGACTGGGAAATGTGGGTAAGAATCGCTGCACACTACTCAGTGTGGTTTGAAGTTGAGCCGTTGGCGGAGTATCGTACGCACTCAAGCTCTAACACTAGACGTAATGTGCTAGATGGTATCTACATTGAAAAACTGTATGAAGCTATAGAGATTTTTCAATCGTATCTACCTAACACAGTCCCTGAAAAAGTATTCCAGCAAGCGAAGCTCAATTGTGCTTTCTTTGCCCTGGAAACCGCCAAATCGTTGCTCAACAGAGGTGATAGACCGAGGGCGCTCGCTCAGATTCAAGCCGCACTCAAGTATAGCTTCTCCTTTAGAGTGATCAGGTCAGCAGGTCGCATCATTCTCTTGGATGGCACAAAATCGCTGTTGCGAACAATAGTAATGGGTAAAAAATCTAACATTACTAACGCAGTAGCACACCTCAAGACTTAAAACACACTTTCAGACGATGAAACTCATCCTCAGATGAATACCTGTTTGCCTGTACGATCCTAAAAGTATTATAAAATCCGCACTTAAACAATTACGGCTTGCTTATTTGGAGTCGAGACTATGGCTGACGATACTAATTCACAAACTCCCTTAGTTAGCGTTATTACCCCAACATACAACCGTCCACAGTACTTGAAACAAGCTCTTACAAGTGCTGTTCGACAAACCTATCGAAATATTGAAATTATTGTTTCTGACAATTGCAGTCCGGAAAATCCTCAAGCAATTGTTGAGTCTTTCGGCGATTCACGAATTCGCTTCTCCCGCAATGCAACAAACTTGGGAATGTTCCCCAATACCATAAACGCCTTTAAAATGGCGCGTGGTAAATACGTTGCTAGTCTGCTTGACGATGATATGTGGGAAGAAGACTTTTTAGAAAAGCTTATTCCTCCTCTGGAAGCTAATCCCGATTTGGCTTTAGCTTTTTGCGATCATTACATCATGAATGCTGATAGCGAAATTGATTACGCCGCGACTGAGCAGTGTTCGCGGTTCTATAAACGAGCGAATCTCAAAGAAGGAATTTACCAACCTTTTTGTAAGCTTAGCCTGGTAGATAGATCTGTATCTACGGCAACTGCGGCTGTAATTCGTCGAGATGTTGTAGATTGGGATAGCATTCCCGCCGAAGTCGGAGGTTCATGGGATATCTACTTAAACTATCTGTGTTGCCGTTCTGGTTTAGGAGCTTATTATCATCCGGCAAAATTGACTCGCTATCGCGTGCATGAACAAACAGATACAATGCTCAGTGGCGGAGATGCTCAGGCGAAAATCCGCAAAGCTAAAGCGGATGTTTTCTGCTACGAGCGGTTTATGGAAGATGAGCGTCTACAGGCTTTTAACCCCTACTTTAAGCAGCAATGGGGACATGTAAGTACAACTTTAGGAATCGGCTTAATGCGCGCTGAACAGCTAGAAGAGGCGCGTTATCATTTTTGGCGTTCCTTACGCGAAAAGTTCAACTTCCGGACAATTGCTGCACTGATGCTGAGTTTTAGTCCATTGAAAATAGCAGCTAGATGATAAAGATTTACAAATCAAAAGAAGGATTTGCACAATCAAAAAAAGTATCTAATTAAACTAGCAACAGAGGTAAAGCAAACAATGCGAGTATCAGCTTGCATCACAACCAGAAATCGCCCGGAGCAACTCGAAAATTGTCTGCGCTCGCTGTGGAATTCTGACATCAAACCCCACTCAGTCGTCGTTTCAGATGATTCACCCGCTCCAGAAGTACAGCAGAAAAATCATCAGATTGTCAAACAATATCCCGGCACAACTTATATCACTGGTCCCCGTGTTGGTGTCTGCGCCAACCGCAATAATGCAGTCAATGCAATTCCTGCATCAGAAACTGATCTGGTTGCCTTTGTTGATGATGATATTTGTGTAGATCCCGACTTTATTGCTCGCGCTATTGAGCGATATAATCAAATGCCGACCGAGCAGGGGAAGTATACCATACTTTCCGGTGTAAGTCGCAGTCCAGACGGTAATTATGAGATGGTTTCAGGAAAACTTTCCTTTCGAGGATACTTCCGTGATAGTGATGTTCCTGAAACTGTAGCTATTCACGCCACTTTGTTTCCCCGGTTATTTTTTGAGGAAGAACAGTGGGACGAGAATATCTTTTTTGGCTATGAAGATGCAGAACTTTGTCTGCGAGCGTTGAAGCGCGGGTACAAAATTTTGCACTGCCCAGAGTTGCGGGTACTTCATACTGGTGCGGGCAATAACAGCAGTTTGCATGTGCCTGATATCGGCAGCCTGACTAACTATGAACTCAGCATAGAAGCAGCTCGGCTCTACGTCGGCATCAAACGCTATAAAAATTTGTTTCCTAATCTGTTAAAACTGATAGTTTTCTGTTGTATATACGTCGTTCACATGACGGCATATCTATTAAAGCGAAGTTCGCTGCAAGCGTGGCCTGAGATTATTCGTCGTTCCCACATCCAACGGCTATGGCAACCGTCTCGTATTGAGAATATGCTTTCTTCAAGTTCACCGTTTGATTTCACAGGATAGTTAATTGTGAAGCTTTGCATCGTTACCCATAAAGTGATCAAAGGTGATGGACAGGGTCGGGTAAACTATGAGGTAGCCTGGGAAGCAATTCGTCGCGGTCACCACGTTACCTTATTAGCCACTGAAGTGGCTCCGGAATTACAACAGATTAATCAAGTTAACTGGGTTTTTATTCCGGTTCAAGGGTGGCCTACGGAATTTCTCCGTAACATGATTTTCGCTCTTAAAAGTACAAATTGGTTGCGTAAACATCGCTCTAAGCTTGATTTGGTAAAAGCTAATGGTGCGATTAGCTGGTATAAGAGCGATGTCAATGCGGTGCATTTTGTACATAGTTCTTGGCTGAAATTTTCATATGGGGAGGTTAAGCCAAAGTCAGTTAAAACTGCTTTTAATCCACGCCAAGTTTTATATGATTTTTACCAGTGGTTTTACACAGTTTTAAATGCACATTGGGAAAAAGAGGCTTTCCGTCAAGCGCAAGTGGTAGTGGCAGTTTCTGACAAAATCGCCAAGGATTTGTTAGAAATAGGTGTACCGCCAGAGTCCATTGAGGTGATTGTCAATGGCGTTGACTTGCAGGAGTTTTCACCGGGTGTCAGCGATCGCCAAAAATGGGGTCTTCCTGATGGTGTCACTCTCGCACTTTTTGCGGGGGATATCCGAATTCCTCGGAAAAACTTGGATACGGTTTTACATGCCTTAGTTCAAGTTCCCGATCTACATTTAGCAGTTGTCGGCACAACAGAAGGTAGTCCGTATCCTCAGCTAGCCGCATCGCTCTTATTAAGTGAGCGGGTACATTTTCTAGGATTCCGGCATGATGTAGCCGATCTAATGAAAGCAGTGGATTTCTTTGTTTTCCCGTCACGTTACGAGCCTTTTGGCTTAGTGGTAATTGAAGCAATGGCGAGTGGAATACCTGTGATTACCGCAAGTTCAACAGGTGCAGCTGATCTAGTTACACCAGAAGCTGGGATAGTTTTGCCAGACTCAGATGACGCTGAAGCTTTGGCAAAAGCACTGTTGTCACTGGTGAGCGATCGCGATAAGAGGAATAAAATGGGACAAGCTGCCAGAGCGATCGCCAAACAGCACAGTTGGACGAGTATGGCACAGCGCTATATCGATTTATTCGAGGAGTTGAACCAGTGATGACTATCACGGTGATCGTACCCACTTACCAGCGCCCTCTAGACCTGGCACGCTGCCTTGAGGCACTGCAAAAGCAAACGCGACCAGCTGATGAGGTCTTAGTGGTAGTTCGTGATACAGACACTGCTACTTGGACATTTCTGGAAGCATTCGACCCGGACAGCTTGCGATTACGCACTACGAAAGTGAGGGTTTCCGGGGTGGTAGCAGCAATGAATGCAGGTCTTGATGTAGCACAGGGAGAAATCATCGCCTTTACGGATGACGATGCTGCCCCACATCATGACTGGTTGGCACGGATTGAAACTCACTTTTTGTGTGATGATCGCGTCGGTGGTGTCGGTGGGCGCGATTGGGTGTATCATGGCATTGACCTGGAAGAAGGAACAAAAGAGGTAGTAGGTCAGGTAAGCTGGTTTGGGCGAGTAATAGGTAACCACCATATAGGCGTAGGCGAAGCTCGCTGTGTAGATGTCCTTAAGGGAGTAAACATGAGCTTTCGACGCTCTGCCATTAAGAAATTGCACTTTGATGAGCGGATGCGAGGCACAGGCGCACAGGTACATTTTGAAATCGCCTTCAGCCTTGCTTTAAGACGGGCTGGTTGGAAGCTAATCTACGATCCAAAGGTGGCAGTAAATCATTATCCAGCTCGGCGTTTTGACGAGGATCAGCGCAACTCTTTTAATGAAATTGCTTTGACTAATGCAGTACACAACGAAACGTTGGTATTGCTAGAACACTTGTCACCAATTCAAAGGTCGGCGTTTTTGGTTTGGGCAACATTAGTAGGAACGCGAGAGGCTATGGGTTTTATCCAATGGTTACGGTTCCTACCAACTGAAGGTTTATTAGCGGGGCAAAAGTTGCTTGCCTCTTTGAGTGGGCGTTGGCAAGGTTGGCAAACCTGGCAAGAGGAACGCTAATGATATAGCTTCAAAGAACTCAGTTTTTTCACTGTGGAGATATTGCGTGAGTCACATACAGATCCATGGAAAGAGTGCTACTAAAAAAGGTTTGTCCTCAGAGCGGCAACCAGTGTTGGGTTGGGCTGCAATACTGTCGCTAGTATTTTTTACAACGATATGCATTATGGCAGGCGCTGGCAGCATCCTGCGCCCAATATATATAGTCATGTCTTTCGCTGTAGGTGTTTTCCTGTATCTGCAATATCCCATCCTCTACGTGGGTTTCACCTGGTGGATGTGGTTTATAACTCCGTTTGTCAGTCGCATAATTGATTATCGCAGCACCTTTGATGAATCTCGTTTAATACTAGTATCACCATACCTGGTAACGCTAATTACATTGCATACCTTGTTAAAACACCTTCCCAGGTCGCTTCCCCAAGGTGGCTTACCCTTTGTCTTAGCATTTCTAGGTGTGGGCTATGGCTTTCTCATTGGAATTATTAAGACATCACCCATGACTGCGGGGCGGGGAGTTCTCGATTGGTTAACTCCTATTGTGTTTGGTTTCTACTTATTCATAAACTGGCACGATTATCCTAAATATCGCCAGAACATCCAGCGCGCATTCATCTGGGGCGTATTAGTAACAGGAGTTTATGGAATTTACCAATACTTGGTAGCACCTGAGTGGGATCGATTCTGGCTGATTAGCACGAAACTGACAAGTATGGGGCATCCTGAACCTCTTAGTCTGCGTGTCTGGAGTACTATGGCATCGCCTGCACCCTTTGCCGCCATGATGTTGGCTGGTTTGGTGTTGTTATTCACCAGCAAAGAATTTTTACGTATTCCCGCCACCGCCGCAGGTGCCCTTTCCTTCCTACTAACGACCGTACGTACTCTGTGGGGAGGGTGGTTTGTAGCAATTATTATTATGGTCGGTTCACTAAAAGCTAACCTGCAAATGCGCTTGATCATGACCATTTTGATAATGGCACTCTGTGTTGTCCCATTGACTACAATAGAGCCATTCTCCGACACGATCGTTAGTCGTTTTCAAAGTTTTTCTAATCTTGACAAGGATGACAGTGCTAGGGTCAGAACAAAAATCTATGAACACGGTGTCAATAGTGCTATTACCAACTATCTAGGTAACGGAGTCGGAAATACGTTCATTGTCAACAAAAAGGGCATCCTAGAACCTCTGGTCGTTGACAGCGGGATTCTGGAAACGTTTTTCACATTAGGTTGGTTTGGAGCTATTTTTTACTTAGGTGGAATGATTCTGCTTGTGTATACTTTATTTCAATCATCTTGGTTCCGCTTTGATCCTTTTATGGCTGCCGCACGGGGTATTGGTATCGGTATGGTAACAACGTTAGCAGGGAACAGCGGGATGCTTGCATTTGCTGGCATGGTTCTTTGGGGCTTCTTAGGCATTGCCCTAGCAGGACATAAGTACTATCAGGATCAATGAACTAATATCAAGTTCGGTTAAATACTTATAATAATACTTAGATTGTTGCAGTGCATC
>CAXTNZ010000181.1:0-15190 GCA_964245695.1 uncultured bacterium
CTCTCCCCCTCGTCGGTAAAACAATCTTAGTTACACGTTCAGTTGGACAATCGAGTCAATTTAGCGATCGCCTCGCCGAAGTTGGTGCTACTGTTATTGAAATGCCAGCATTAGAAATCGTTCCGCCTTCAAGTTGGTCAGCTTTGGATGATGCGATCGCGCATTTATCAGATTTCCATTGGTTAATTCTCACTTCCACCAACGCCATAGACTACTTTTTTGAACGGCTGAGCACACATAATAAAGATAACCGTGCTTTAGCTAAAGTTAAAATTGCCGTTGTTGGTGAAAAAACTGCTCAAAGTCTCAAACAACGAAGTCTCCAACCAGACTTTATTCCCCCCAACTTTGTTGCAGATTCGTTAATAGCAAACTTCCCCGAAGAACTTTCTAGAAAAAAGGTATTATTTCCCAGAGTTGAAAGCGGTGGAAGAGAAGTTTTAGTGAAAGAATTCAGCAACAAAGGTGCAGAAGTTATAGAAGTCGCTGCATATCAATCTTGCTGCCCAAATAGCATCCCACCTGCCGCCGAATTAGCGCTACAAAATAAAACTGTGGATATAATTACCTTTGCCAGTTCCAAAACTGTACAATGTTTCAATAAACTGACAACTAAACTATTTTTAGAAAACTCCCTCGCAAATTCTTTAGAAGGAATTTGTATTGCTTCTATCGGTCCTCAAACCTCTAAAGATTGTCGTTCTTTACTGGGACGTGTGGATGTCGAAGCTGAAGAACATACTTTAGAAGGATTAACGCAAGCATTGATAAAATGGGCAGTAGGAGCGAGGTAAAAAGCACCCGTACAGAAAGCGTTATTATTTGTTTAATGCCCAATGAATAAACGCATAATCGGCTTAACTGGAGGTATCGCCACAGGCAAAAGTACTGTGGCAAATCATTTGGCTAACGCTTACAAGTTACCGATTTTTGATGCAGATATTTATGCCAGAGATGCAGTATCTATAGGTTCGCCCATTCTGAAAGCGATCGCCCAACGTTACGGGCAACAAATATTACTAGCAGATAATAGCCTCAACCGTCAAAAGCTCGGCGAAATTATCTTTAATCATCAAGCAGAACGCAACTGGGTAGAGAATTTGATTCATCCTTACGTGCGCGATCGCTTTCAGGGCGCAATTACTGAATCTTCACAAACACTGGTGTTTGTTGTGCCTTTGCTTTTTGAAGCCGAGATGACTGATTTAGTCACAGAAATTTGGGTAGTAAGCTGTTGGGAACAACAACAATTAGCAAGATTAATGCAGCGTAATAATTTAACTTTAGAACAAGCACAAGCCAGAATTCACAGTCAAATGTCCCTTACTGAAAAAGTAGCGCGTGCTGATGTTGTGTTAGATAACAACTCTACCCTAGAAGCACTGGTGAAACAAATAGATTTTGCTCTAGCTTTCTAAATGCGGCATCTTCCACGAAATTAAGTTACTCCTCACTGGAAATGCACTTTCCTTGCTCAAGTAAGCAAGTTACTTTTTCAGCCTGTAAACTCTCTCCCCTCTGAAGTATATGGACATCGCCAATTAAAACTATCGTTCGCTTAGCCTGAGAAACATACCGAGCCTGTTTTGCTCTTCCTTGAATCTGTGCAGATGGGTAAACAAACGACACATTTCCTTTAGCGATGATTTCACCTGTTTTAGAATCAAAATCTTGTGTATCTGCTTGAATAATTACTGGTGGTTTATCAGATGTTTGAGCATTGACACCTTCTTCTATTACAGATGCTAAGATAATGGCTGTCAAAGTGGTAGGCAGTAAAAACAACAAACGCAGAGAATGGCTTAGTGAAGACAACATAAACGACACCTTTGATGATTTTTTAATGAACAAAATTAAGAATTAGTCTAAATGGTAAAAGCTCCTTATAGACTAATTCTTTGAGGGTGTGAGTTTGCTTAAATTAGTGTAATTATACTCAAAATCGTTCAATTACAACTCAGAACTCTTAACTCCTAATTCTTCACTCTTATTAAGCTTCCCCTCCAACCACTACATCACGAATTCTTAAACTTGGACCACCACAACCTACAGGTAAACCATTTTGTCCACCTTTACCGCAACCGCCAGACTCATCCCAGTAAAAGTCATCGCCGATCGCTTCTATATCTGCTAAAGTTTGAAAAACATTACCAGAAAGTGTTACATCTCGCACTGGTTCGGCAATTTTGCCGTTTCTAATCATCCACGCTTCCCCAGCGCTAAAAGTGAACATTTCCCCGTTTGTCATTCCACCCAGCCAATTACGGGCGTACACTCCCTCTTTGATACCAGTAAATAAATCTTCTACTGGCGTTGTACCCCTTTCAATCCAGGTGTTGGTCATCCGCACAATAGGCGAATAGTGATAATTGAGACACCGCGCATTACCTGTAGGCGCTTCGTCTAATTTGCCAGCGGTTTCGCGGGAATGCAAACGTCCCACCAAAATTCCATCTTTAATCAGTTGGGTGGTAGTCGCGGGTGTGCCTTCGTCGTCGTAAAAATAGCTACCGCGATGTCCCTGAGGTGCAGCGCCATCAAAAATTTGCAACTCTTTTGGACCAAACCGCCGACCGATGGTCATAACTTCCAGCAAATCTGGGTTTTCGTAAGCCATATCCGCCTCAGAAAGATGCCCAAAGGCTTCGTGGACAAATAACCCAGTGAGAATCGGGTCAATGACCACGGTGTAAGTATTACCTTTCACCGACGGCAGAGATAAGGCTGTGATTGCCCTTTGGGCGGCACTCTTGACTTGTTCATCCAAATGTGTTAAATCTTCATAAGCTTTGCGAGAGCCGATTGTTTCCCGTCCGGTTTGCACAGTTTCGCCGTCTCTAGCAGTAGCGGCAAAGCGCATTTCCATATCCACCCAAGATTGCTCAATTAGTGTGCCTTCTGAGGTGGCGAGGATAATTCTTTGGGCGCTGTCACCATAGCTGACGGAAGTAGTGGTGATGCGGTGGTCAACGCTTTTAAGTAGTTCGGTGTAGCGATCGCACAATTCTTTTTTCTGAACTAGAGGAATTTTTCGGGGGTCAGTACCTGTAAGCGGTAATTGACATACTGCTTGCACTTTTTCAATCGGGGCGAGTATAGTTTCTTCATCACCAACGAGGCGCGCTGCTGTGATCGCTTCTTCTATCCGGTCTTTAATAGTCGCCAGCTGGTTAAAGCTGCTTAACCCCCACCCACCTTTATAACAAGCGCGAATTTGTCCGCCAATGGAGATACCTTCACTGAGGGTTTCTACTTTGTCGCCACGCAACAAGATGTCAGTGTCTTCTGCTTCTTCCAAGCGAATCATCAGATAGTCTACTCTTGATGAGTAACGGGCAATTAAGTCAGAAAGCAAATTTTGGGCGTCGGCAAGTTTGGTCAGCATGATATGGTTTCTGTTTAATGATCTATTCAAATGGTGGATGATTTTTAGGGTTATAGATGCATTATGAAGCGCGATCGCCACCTTATAGCAATTTTCACTCTTTGTGCAATACATCAAAGAGTTAAAAAACCGCAGATGAACGCAGATGAACGCAGATGAACACAAATAAACCTGTACTTTATCGTTTGGGAGAACCGATATATTAGGCATTGAAATAACCAAAGCCGACTTCAGCCGTGTCTAATAACGAAGCTCCCCAACACTTACACCTCCTCTCCAGCTTTGAAGCGGGATGGGATAACTTGAATCTCCTCTATGAAATAGAACCTGCTGACGAAACGCCGGAAACTTACTTTGGTCAGCACTTTATCGTCATTGCTCTGGATAATTTTCGTGCCAGCTATATGTTAAATGGATCTTGGCAGAAAGTGGATTACGCTCTTGGTGATATTGCTATTATCCCGGCTACCCAAGCTTTCCCCAGGACACAGATTGATAGAGAAGTTCCATTAGTTGAACTATTTCTTGAACCTGCAATTGTTAGCCGTGTTGCTTGTGAATGTGTGGATGCAGCTTATACCGAACTTGTACCGCACTGGCACATACGCGATCCTTTAATTCAGCATATGGGGTTGGCATTAAAAGCTGAATTAGAAACAGAAGGCGCTGACAGTCGGCTTTATGTAGAATCGATGGCAACTGCGCTATCAGTGCATTTACTGAGCAGATATTCTGCACGCCAACCACAAATTCGGAACTATACAGGTGGTTTGCCCAAGTATAGATTAAGAGAAGCGATCGCCTACATCAATGAACATCTAGATTACAGCTTGACTTTAGCTGAACTTGCGGCTTCAGTGCAGATGAGTCCGCATTATTTTGCTACTTTATTCAAGCAATCTACAGGTTTGACACCGCATCAGTATGTAATGAAATGCCGAATTGACAAAGCAAAGCAGTTGCTTCAAAAGCGGGAGTTGACACTTGTAGAAATCTGTCAGCAAGTCGGCTTTCAAAGTCAAAGTCATTTTACCAGAGTATTTCGCGAACATACCAAAACAACACCCAAGGCGTATAGAGATGCGCTGTAAAAGAAGTCAGGAGGAGCGGAGTTGTAGAGACGCGATGTTCCTCGCGTCTGTACAGAGTCAGGAGAACTTCACCGATGAAGGGATGGAGTTTCAATATAAGTGAAGATTAAGACATTTTTCGGAAGATTAGGCAAGACAGCGACACAAAGCGATCGCTAAATTTAGTACCTATCAGCAGCAAAGCAGGAGTAAGAAAGTATGAAAGGTACTATCGCTTTACAAAGATGGAATATCGTCGGTTTTTCAGCGCTGATAATTGGCATTATGGTTGCTATCATCTGGCTCATTTATGGCATCGATGAGCAAGGAATGCGGATGGCAATTAGAGCAACTGCGCGTACTTCGTATATCCTATTTCTTGGTGCTTTTGTCGCATCCGCACTTCGGCGAATTTGGTCAAATTCTTTCACGGCGTGGCTTTTAAAGAATCGCCGTTATTTAGGGATATCAATGGCTGTGTCGCATACTTATCATGCGATCGCTATTTTAGGATTATGGTTTGCTACCTCTGGAGTAACTCCCAAATTTGATCCAGGCGGCGCTTTAGGTTATTTATTCCTTATTGCCATGACTATAACATCCTTTGAGCGTCCGGCTGCTTGGATCGGTCAACCTGCTTGGAAGATTTTGCACACTACAGGAATGCACTTTTTCTGGCTAGCTTTTACGCTGGAATTCAGTTTGAGAATTCAAGAGTCAATGCTGATTTATTTACCTTTAGTTATTTTATTAGTCTTAGCAATAATGCTTCGCCTTTTTGCACCCAGAATGCAGAGGAAGTTCGCTAGTTAGTTGATGGTAGCATTTTGGGATGTTTGATAATGTGTGTAAATTTCTTGCCGAAAACTTCTCCACTGACTTCGCCACTTGGCTGTTAGGAGAACCTATAACTCTCACTGAGTTAAGTCCTTCTGAACTCTCTCTAGAACCAATTCGCGCCGATGCCCTAATTTTATTAGAATCGGCTGAGGTGGTGCTTCACCTAGAGTTTCAAACTCAACAGGATGCGAATATTCCTTTTCGGATGATTGACTATCGATTGCGGGTGTATCGTCGCTTTCCCCAAAAGCGGATGCGCCAAGTTGTGATTTACCTCAAAGAAACAAGTTCAGAACTCGTGCGACAAAATACGTTTAGTATTTCTGGAACTCGTCATGAGTTTGAGGTGATTCGACTATGGGAACAACCAGCGGAGGTATTTTTGCGCTATCCAGGGAGCGTTACCGTTTGCGGTGTTGGGTGAAACGAATGATAGAAACAGCACATTACAGCAGGTGGCGCAGCAAATAGTAGGTATTAATGACCAACGACAGCAAAGTAACATCGCGGCGGCAACATCAATTTTAGCTGGTTTAGTATTAGAGAAACAGCTGATTCAAAGAGTATTGCGGAGTGAAATTATGAAAGAGTCAGTAATTTATCAAGACATTTGGGAAGAAGGTAAAGCCGAAGGCGTTCAAGAGGGTGTTAAGCAGGTTGCAGTGAATCTGCTCAACAGCGGAATGGCTTGGGAAGAAGTAGCAAGAGTAACTGGTTTATCACCTCAAGAGGTGCAGTTATTGCTTTCCAGAGAAGGTGAGGCATAATAACGAGAGCGATCGCCTCATTTTTTCAACTTTCATTAAAATGCGTAGACAAAGGAGCGGTTTGTCGCAAGACATCGCTTTACTCAATGAGCAGATCCACACATCATACTTAGCAAAGATTATTAGATTGTAATGATTTTTCAAGAACTACAAATAGGCGACTACTTTCGCATATCTGGTATCAGTGCAGGGTGCGTGTATAGAAAGGCAAGCAGTTCGCATTGCAGTATCAACACTCTATTACAGCCAATCCGACCTGGAACAAAAGTTATACCACTTACTCGCGCAGAAATTACTAACTATTTTGCCACAAAGCAAGAGTATCTTAAAAGTCTCAGAGCATAAAGGTTTTATTATTTACCGAAGAGCGTGAACAGTGACCAGTGACCAGTGACCAGGTAATAGATAGACGCTTACGCTGTTCACGCTCTTTGTACAAAGCCCCCAAATTCATTTGTGGAAAAAGAAAAAAGTTGTTCCTTGTCTTAATCCCCTGAATTTATTCATGGGGATTAACTGGTAACTGGTAACTGATAACTGGTAACTGTTAAATCTTGCAGCAATCTAAAAAACGCCCTTGTATTGTAAATTTTTAGTCATCTTGAGATGACTTTCGCTATTAGCCATAGATTTTAATCTATGGCTGGTAGTTGCAACAGATGTAAAATATCCAATCTATTGACTAAACACCAATAATACCACTTGAAATATCCCGATGATAAAACCCAAAACACCACCCAAAGTAACGATCGCCTGCAATTCATTTTTGACAATTCCCTCAATTGCAGCTTCTAAATCAGCGGGTGATGTTGACTTCACGCGGTCAACAATCACTTCATCTATCGACAAAATGGGTATTGCTTGAGCTACAATCTTTTCTAAATCTTTTTCCAAATATTTATCTAAAATTAGCGCCAGTTCTTGACTGACAACGTCTAAGGAAGAACTAACAACAGGGGAAGTGCTAAGACGATTTAACAGCACTGAAGCAATATTTTCCCAGTCAACCGAGTTCGTTAATCCTTGGATTAAATCACCGCCGCTGGTTTGCAGGTAATGGCGGACACTTTCGCGAGTAGTCTTTCGCAATTGACGCACCGTCCCGATTGGCAAGTTTTGTAACGATATATTTTGCAGGATTCTCTTCAGGCGATCGCGCATTTGCAATTCTTGAATCAATTCTTGCACACGTTGATTTGTCGTCTCTTTTTCATCTAAGCAAAACGTCCGCAATCTTGTTAAAGTATTGCGTAAACCAAACAAATTCGCTACCACCCAATAAGTACCGCTAGTTTTTTCGCGAAAGCTTTCATCGATAATTTGAATCGTGCGATCGGTCAAAAAATCAATTATTGTCTGTCTAATTGCATCGGGCGGCAAAACTACTTGCAGTAACCAATCGGCAAGTCGAGTAGCTTGTTCTTCACTTAGTTGAAATTCCAGCAATATCTGGTCAAAAATTTGATTTATTTGCGCTTCTAAAAAATTCTCCTGTTGCGCCAAAACCTTTAACAGACGTGGCAAAGATTCTCCTAACAAATCCCGCAAAATTCCCGCGACAATCTTTGTACTTTTATGTTCTTTATCGCCTTGAATTTGCTCTAGCGCCATTTGCAACAACCAAAGAATCGCTGATTGCACGCGTTCTGTTTGCAACAGCCGCCGCGCTAGCTTTTGCAATTCTTCTGGTGTCAGCAACGACCCCATAATTGTATTGGAGATATTCTTCGCCAGGCGTTCCTGATTGCGGGGAATTAATCCCGGCGTGAACGGAAGCCTTTTTGTACCAATGTAAATTGCTCGGTAGGGACGAAACAACATCTTGATGGCTATATCATTCGTGAAATAGCCAATTATTCCACCCACTACCGGGGGAGAGACATAAAGCCAGACATGAGACCAATCCAAGGGAAAATCAGAATTTTAGATTTGGATTTTTTTGCTGATTACCAGCACTCCCATCATACCGTTCGCAATGGGATAGTGTGTGGCAGTTGCATAACCAACTTGACGAGCTAACTCTATTTGCTCTTTGCCGATGGGAAACCGATCTAAGCTGGGACTGATGTAGGCGTACTCTTCCTTGACACCCAAGTAGTCTGCCAGGGGGACAACCAGATTATCTAGATACCACTGCTGAAAAGCGCGGATTTGCGAATTACTGGGTCGATGAAAGTCTAAAATTGCGGCTTTGGCACCGGGTTTCAAAACGCGGTGTAACTCTTTGAGGCTAAGCTGAATATCTGTAACATTTCTTAAACCATAAGCCATCGTCGCGGCGGCGAAAGAGTTGTCCTCGAAGGGTAAATTTAGCGCGTCGGCTTCTACCCAGGTTATCGGCGGTTGGGGATATTGCGCCCCAGAGCGTTCTCTAGCAGTTTCTAGCAGGTTGGGGGAAAAATCCACTCCATAAACCTTTCCCTTGACTCCCACACGCCGCGCTAAGCGCAAGGCTAAGTCGCCACTACCACAACATAAATCTAGGCAAGTATCGCCAGGTTTGGCTTCGCTCCATTTCACTGCCATTTCCTTCCATATGTGGTGTTGTCCCAGACTCAACCAATCGTTCAACTGGTCATAAACTGGAGCAATACGGTCAAAAATGGCGCGAATTTCGTTACTCATCGGCATTAGTCATTCTTTGACTGGTCATTATCATTTGTCAAGTGCAAATGACTAGATTTTTGCTTGATAGTAGCGACTGCTTGTGAGTGCGATCGCTACTAGTTGAGCTGAGGTATGAATTAGCTCTAATTCATCTTCTCGCAAAATGCACGGTTGTTTCCACTGTAGCGACAATACGGCTAACACTTGGGAGCGGTAAGTAATCGGGATAATTAAGTGTGCTTCTACACCGTTCTTTGAGTATTGAGCAACATCAGCAAGTTTTTCTTCTTTGGGTACATTTAGGGAAACTTGCATTTTCCCGGAAGCGATCGCTTCTGTTGTCAAAGGGTCTTGAGCTAGCCAGTTTTCTATCGTACCTGTATCACTGTAAGTTCCTTGAGTGGAAATTAAAGTATTTTTCTCCACTAATTGCAAAATACAGCTATCCGCCGCGAAAGTGTTACTAAAAGCTTTAGCAATTGGGGTTAGACTTGCTTCTAAGTTAGAAGATGCTTGTGTGACCTGCACCACAAAAGTCAGCAGATCCATTTCAGCATGAGCGCGGCGCAATTCTTCTGTACGTTGCTTTAGCAAGTGGTAGGTTTCTGCTGCCGTTTGCACCACCGCCTTGAGTTCCCCAGGGTCCCAAGGTTTGGTAATATACTTGTAGACTTGCCCAGCGTTAATCGCCTCTACCAAATCTTCAATATCAGTAAAACCTGTGAGAATTATCCTTACCGTATCTGGGAATTCAGGTACAGTCTTGCTGAGAAACTCAGTTCCTTTCATTTCCGGCATCCGCTGGTCGGAAATAATTACCGCTACTTCCCCTTCTGTTGCCAAAACTTGTAAGGCGTTCATGCCACTATCGGCTTTAAAGACCTGAAAATCGCGTCTAAAGGTGCGATAAAGCAGATCGAGATTATCTGCTTCATCGTCAACTACAAGGATTTTAAGTTTCTTGGGTCGTTCTAGAGTCATTAATTGACGGCGGATTTTATCAATTTCTGGAATGGCATTATTCATCAGATAATTGCTTAAATAGTAACTATCTTGTTATATTCCATACCAAGCTTAGAGGAAAATAGCTGAAAAGCGTTGCCTAAATTTGCGGATACAGTTAAGAACCTGATCAAGCTTGTTGTAGTAATTGCCACAGGATAAATCTGATAATTCAAATTTATGTTGTCAGAGTAATTACTTAGTCAAGAGCAAGAATTTCCCATCTTGCTCATTTATAACTTTTGTTGCTTCCGGGTAGATTAGCAAAAAACCGGATATTCGCTTAGAGACGATACTGATAAACCTTAAAATAATATTGGCTGATGCGCGATGAATACAAGATTATGACTAACCTACCACCCAACGCTGAAAATTCTGACAATGCTGCCGAAGATGTAGCACAAGAGCTGCTGCGAAAACTCAGGCAAAAACAAGGCAATTGGGTGGAATGGGGAATTGCGCTCGCCCAACTGCAAAAAACAGGTTACAATCCCCAAGACATTTTTGAAGCTACTGGTTTTGAACCGATTCAGCAGAATCAAGTAATTGTTGGCTCGCAAGTTTACAATTCTATAGAACAAGCTGGAGCATCGGCGGCAGCGCGATCGCACTACGCCACACGTGGCAGCGATGTTTTATATGAGTTGCGTCTGCTAACCCAAGAAGAACGCAAAGCCGGTGCCGAACTTACCTTTCAACACCAGCTTAATGCCGACGAAGCGCGGGAAGTGGCAAAGGCGATGAAAGATTTCTCCCGTTTCCCTACCTTACCTGATGGGTTTTCTGGTCATCCGGGGGATGCTATTGCTTATCAATGTTGGAAACTTGCACGCCAATACTCAGATTTGCAAGAGCGATCGCGTCTGATTGCCAAAGGTTTACGCTTTGCTCACTCGCCAACAGCTAGGAAGCAAATCGAACAATTACTAACTGATTTTACTGTCGTTCCCAAACGTCCGGCTCCGATTTTACCATTTTTCCGTCTGGAATCTGAAGAGGAATTGCCTCGCCTTGTGCCTGTGGTGGGTGAGATGCCATTGACTACACAAGATTTACAAGCTGTTCCCTTAGTCGAACAAATCGAACCATTTCGCATGGTCAAGTTTGCCGGAGAGCAAGCTTGGGTGCCTTTACCAGGTTGGCAAATGGTGTTGGGTGCTGAAGATCCAGTAGTGATTTTATGTAAAAGCGATCGCCTTCCCAATCAGACACAACCTAAATCAGAAACTGTGTTGGTAGTTTGCGATCGCGCTCAAAAAGAATGGGATGCAGGCAGCTACTTTGTCGTTGACAACTCCGGTGAAGTCGATTTTCAGTGGTTTGAAACCGTCCCAGAAATACCCCTTTTGGGGCGAATCGTTGTCGTCGTGCGTCCTAAGAAAATCCTCGATGAAGAAATAACCAAGGATTCCTGGCAGATAGACGAGTAAAAAGTCTGTAGGGACACACTGCGGGCGTAAAAGTAGCTCTGACAATGTTGGCGAATTCAAAATTTAATCTAAGCAAATTCAAAAATTGGTTTTATTATATTTTGAATTTTAATTGCAGCCCACGGGCTGTCTTCCGTGGGCGCGTCACACGCCTATTTGCTCGCACCAGCCATCTTTGTATAACATACTACAAAATAATAGGTATTAAAATTGAGACACTAAATCTAGTATCATTAGCAAAGAGCGTTTTTGCTACCGAACCAAACAACCTAGATTAATTGAAAAATTGCTCCCCAAAAGCAAGCCATGCAAAACCCAGGCAAATCACAGGCAATCGGGCTAAATTTAGAGCTTTTTCATGTTCAAACTGAGACTTCTTTTGAGTTGTTACCAAATTTAAATGTAATTCGCCTTGGCAAGCCAAAAAACCAAGTTTTAGGAGATATCAATGTTTCCGGCTTGCCAAATGTCAATTTTGTTTCGCGACTTCATGCTGAGATTCAGAAAGAAGAAAACACGTATTATATTGTAGATGTGGGTAGCTCCAATGGCACATATCTTAACAACATCAAGTTAGAGCCAAAAAAGCGATATCCCCTGAACTTAGGAGATAAGATAGATCTGAGTCAGGCAGGTAAAGTAACATTTCTATTTCTAAATAAACAAAAGGTAGTTCCTGAACCTACTACCTCACTGAATAATGTCGCTACAGTTCTTCAGCTTCAATTTCTAGAAACGAATAGTAAACAAACTTTAATAGAGCATTTAATAGAGTATTTACGCAAGCTTTTAGGCATAGTTGAGTACTTATTGAATTATATTTCGCGCTCACTCAAGAAATTACTAAAGAAATAGTTATTAACTGAAAACAGATTTAAATTGCATCGATTATCCTTACGAAAATTCATTCGTTTATCAAACTTTTTCAGTTGTCTTGCCAAAACTAGTGGTGGTTTGATAAAAATGTCCTTTAGAGTGCCGAACATGTAAGTATAATTTTGGACTTACAGCATTTTTCATGTATTTGAACCACAATTATGCGTAGGGGCATTCATCTTGCTGTGCCCCTACAATGTTGTCTATTGACAAGGGAAACTGCTGTAAGCTGCAAAAATCCAACATCTAAAATTTAAAATTGCCACAGCGATACAATTGATAGGGAACACCGATACGGTAATGCTGCGTGGGGTCAATTGTGCAATTCATTTGCCCAGAAATTGCCACCTGCTGCGGATAGTCTCGTCGTTTTCTTCCAGGACCAACCACCCATAAATTCAACTGAGATATTGCTGGTGCAGGTAGTTGGGAAAGGTGTTGCCAAACCGAAGAAAAATCTGGAGATTGCTTGAAAAAAGCAAAATTATCTGACTTCTCACTTAAACCGATTGGAAAAGATAAAGCTGATTTATTCAACTGATTACTTGTGCGGAAATCAATTTTCTGGGGGACTGGCGGACTCGACGAGGATAAATCTACCTTCCTGACTTTTTCCAGCGCCAAAGCAAAACTTAAACCCAAAGCCACATCTTGATAATCTCTGTATCCCACGACAACCATCAGCGGAACAGAGGGTTTTTGGTTCATATTTTGGGCAACTTGCTCTGGCTTGAAAGGCTTTTCAAACACCAAGTTAGAAACAACGAAAATACTACTGATAACGCCAACCAGCAAAAAAATTAATAAATTTTTAAGTTTTAATTTTGCGGAAAGTTGAGCCAGTCGCTTGCGTATTTTCCCCCCGTTGTGCGAACTGGCGTCCCAGGAGGGAAACCCTCCGTAGCAAACTTTCCCAGACGAATTTTGAATTCTGCCTATGCTAGCTGCTGTCAAAGCGCAGAAGCTGGGGTAGTAAACAAAGTTATAGCGGGGAACAAGAGTAATATCTTTTTTCAATAAATAGACAATGGCAAAGAATTCTAACAACACCCAACCAGAGAAACTTAAGAGAGTTAGTGTAGCTAGATGAGTTGTTGGTGTACGCCACAGAAGCTTTAAACCTTTGAAGATTTGCCATCCTAACCAGATAGCAAATCTCAGCATTAAAAAACCAGAGATAACTGCTATTGGTAAAGGTTGATTTTCCACGGGTAAACCAATCACCATCACCACCCAGCTAATCAGAGTTTGATATAAAGGGGCGATGTTTACCGGAGAATTGATCCAATCAGTTTCCGAACGTTGAAAATGACTCTGCATCACCATTAACCAGGGGACAAAGCTAATCGCAACACCACTAATAGATAGAATTAAGGAAAGCCAGATTTGACGTTGAAGCTTGAGATAAATCTTGGCTGTGCTAGGGTAGTACATGAGCAGAAGTAGTGTCGCAATCTGAGCTAAAAAAGCCAGAACACAAAAGTAGTGAACATAAAGACTTATACTATTAATAATTGCCCATCCTAGCCAAACCAAAAATCTAACTTTTTGTCTTTGAAAGATATCTTGCTGAATTTGCATTAGTCCCAATAACCCTAAAGTTATGAGAAGCATAGGCAAAGTGTAGTGCCGTGCTTCTTGAGACAGGTAAACAGCAAAAGGTGAGACTGCCATCACAGCAGCTGCCATTAACCCAGATGTTCTGGAAAAGGCGACTCGATTAACACAATAAATTGCCGCGATCGCTCCCACACCAAATAAAGCAGGTAGCGATCGTAATTTTGCCACCCACTCATGCCCCAAAGGACTCAGCCACCCCAACCAAGTATGCATCCCGCAAAAAAACAGCGGCGGATGGGTAGACTGGCTGGCGATATTTTTGGCAATCTGCGAACAGCTAACCCCTGGTTGAAAAGTAAAAATCTCCTGCACCCGCTCAAGGGGGAACACCACTTCCATTGGCAAGTCCTGGTAACTTTTGCCTAAGCTGAAGATGGCAGTAATCACCTCATCCATCCACAGCGGTTTTAAGTCCAAATGCCAAAAGCGCAAGATAGCACCAAGTGCGATCGCCCCAACTAAACTTAGATAATGTAGAGATCCACCTTTTTTCATTATTTAACTATTAAAAAATCGATTTGTAATTGGATATTTGCAGCTATAGATGTACAAAAATAAACACACTTTTAAAATTAATTAAAAACTTCCATTTTCCTACCCAACCTTAGAAGCTAACTCATAACTAAAGAACGTTTATATGTCAGACACTAATTTTACCGAGCAAGTGCCTCACGAATCCCAAACAGAAGTATCTCAGCAATCACCTGTTTCTTTGCGGGAAACGGCTGTAGCACATATCCGCAACAGTCTGCGGCTGGGACAACAACAAATGGCTGACTGGCGTTTTGGTCCTCTAGCTGTTTCCGCAGTTCCTGGTGCTGGCAAATCGACAGGTATGGCAGCTACTGCGGCAATTGCGATCGCCCGTCAATATGAATCCGCCAATCGCTTGCAAACGCGTCGTCAACTAGTTGTTGTCACCTTTACTCGCTCCGCAGCTGCCAATATTAAAGCGAAAATTCGCGAATATTTAAAAAATTTATCTTTACCTCAAACAGGTTTTACTGTCTATACTTTGCATGGTTTGGCATTAAACATTGCCAGTCGCCATCCGGATTTATCTGGTTTGCAATTAGAAAATGTCACATTAATTACACCAAGTCAAAGTCATCGCTTTATCCGTACCGCCGTAGAACAATGGATTGCCAATTATCCTGAGCGTTATGCCCGATTGTTGGAAGGTCATCAATTTGACGGTGAAGAAACAGAAAGGTTGCGTCGCCAGTCAGTGTTGCGAACCGAAGTATTGCCGGAATTGGCGCTGACAGTGATTCATGAAGCAAAAAGTTCTGGAATACCCCCAGAACAGTTGCGCGAATGGAGTAAAGAAACCACAGACGAATACGCAATTTTGAGCGTAGCCGCAGGATTGTACGAACAATATCAGAACTTAATGCGATCGCGTGACTTTATCGATTACGACGACATGATTTTAGCCGCCCTGCGCGTTTTGGAAAACGACAGCGCCAGACGAATCGAGCAAAACCAAGTTTTCGCCGTTTTTGAAGACGAAGCCCAAGATTCTAGTCCTCTACAGACGCGATTGTTAGAAATTTTGGCAAGCGATCCGGGAGAGGAGTGGGGGAGTGGGGG
>CAXTNZ010000182.1:0-15115 GCA_964245695.1 uncultured bacterium
AAAGCCTGAACAATTTGGCTTCCCTGTACTCGACGCAAAATGACATTACCCATGCAACTGATTTTTTTAGTCGTGGGCTAACAGTTGAAGAACATAATCTTGGACTCATCTTTGCTGTAGGCTCAGAACAAAGAAAACAAGACTACGCCAGAACCTTTACAGGGACAACCAATGGTATCATTTCCCTATCCCTCCAACAAGCTGCCAACAACCCTACAGTCGCAAGTTTAGCACTCACCACAGTACTACGTCGCAAAGGGCTTGTACTAGATGCCGTTGCCGACAGTATACAAACGCTACGCAGTCAAGTAGCAGACAAGCCAGAAACCAAAAAATTATTTGATGAATGGTTAAACGTTAATCAGCAGCTATCAGCACTAGCATACAGAGGACAGGGAAAGCAAAGCGCTAGTGACTATAAAGCTCAATTTCAGCAACTCGAAACAGAAAAAGAACGTTTAGAAGAAGCTATCAGCACCAAAAGCGCTGAATTCCGCACCGCTACCCAACCAGTAGAGTTAGCAGCCATCCAAGCTACGATACCCAAAGATGCAGCGTTAGTAGAAATCGTGCTGTATGAGCCATTTAATGGCAAGGCTAAACCGACTGAACAATGGGGTAAACCGCGTTATGCTGCTGCGGTGCTGCGTTCATCAAGTGAACCAAAGTGGGTTGATTTGGGAGATGCTGCAACTATTGACAAGTCTGTTGCTAATCTGCAAACGGCGTTGAAAAATCCGACAAAGCCCCACCTTAAGCAACTCGCTCGCACATTAGATCAGCAAGTCATGGCTCCCATCCGTCCACTGCTAGGCGATGCACGTCACTTGCTATTATCACCAGATGGACAGTTAACACTAATTCCCTTTGAAGCGCTGAAAGACGAGCAAAATAAATACTTAATTCAACGTTATGCTTTCTCCTATCTTACCAGTGGACGGGATTTATTACGCTTTCAATTACCAGCTAACAGCCGTTCTAATCCCATAGTGTTTGCAAATATTGACTACAACCAGCAGGAAATAGCCGCAGCATCTGCTGTACGTGGTTCAGAAAATCGCCGTTCTGCTGATTTAGCTTCGTTGCAATTTGGCTCACTTGGTAACACTTTGGAAGAAGCAAATAAAATTAAAGCGATTTTCCCTGATACAAAAATCATTTCTGGTCAGCAAGCGACGGAAGGTGTTATTAAACAACTTCAAGCTCCGAGCATCCTGCATTTAGCGACTCACGGTTTCTTTGTTCCTGACCAAAAAGTAGATTTGGTAGGAGATAATTTCAATAAGCAACTAGAGACGCGAAATACGAAGTCCCTAGAACTAGAAAATCCCTTGTTGCGTTCCGCTTTAGCTTTGGCTGGTATGAACAGTCGCACCAAAGCCTCATCAAATACTAATGATGGTGTCCTCACCGCTTTGGAAGTTGCGGGATTGAATTTACGGGGAACGCAGTTAGTGGTGCTTTCTGCTTGTGAAACTGGACTGGGTGATGTGAAGGTGGGAGATGGGCTTTATGGCTTACGTCGTGCTTTGGTGATTGCAGGTTCTCAAAGTCAAGTTTTGAGTTTGTGGATTGTAGATGATGCGGGAACAAAGGATTTGATGGTGAAGTATTATCAAAATTTAAAAGCAGGTAAGGGTAGGCATGAAGCACTACGACAAGCGCAGTTAGAGTTGCTGAAAACGCCGCAATATCAACATCCCTATTATTGGGCAAGTTTTGTACCTTCTGGTAATTGGACTTCGCTTAAAGAGTGAAGTTCGTAGTAAGCGTTTCAACGCTTATTTCCTGCTTTTGAGCACTTCAGTGCTCACTACGAAAAATCTTTTCTAAATACATTTAAGATATGCCAATTATTAATAAGTTGCTCGAAATCGAAACTGAACAGAAAATTAATATCTACAATATCACACCGCACATCAACGATTTTGTCGCCTCAACTTCAATTAAAAATGGTCAGGTTTTAGTCTTTTCTCGTCACACTACAACTGCATTGGCTATCAACGAAAATGAAGAAAGATTGCTAGAAGATATCAAAGTCTTTTTGCAGAAATTAGCACCAGAATCAGACCGATACTTGCACAATGATTTACACTTAAGAGTTGTCCCAGAAGATGAACCGATGAATGCTCATTCTCATCTAATGGCAATGATGCTGAGTACTAGTGAGGTAATTCCAATTGTAGATGGGAAATTAGCTTTGGGAACTTGGCAATCTGTGTTATTTTTTGAGTTGGATGGACCACGCAAAAGGACTGTGTTTTTCCAAATTTCTGGTGAGGAAGCAGATTAGGAGTAGAGACCCGATTGATCGCGTTTGTTGTAAAGACGCGATTAATCGCGTCTCTACTTTTTAATCTAAGCTGAATTCCTCAAATTCAATTTGACCAAAAAGCATATTTTTGTCTATCGCTGACAAGACTTTATTGTTAGCTTTGTCAGAATTTAAGCAACGACAAATCAACTGTGCGACATCTGCACGATTAATTATACCTGCAATGCGTGGATCTTCAGTTAAAATTGCATTTCCGGTTGCGGCTTCTGACTTTAACCCACCGGGACGAATAATGGTGTAAGTTAGTCCACTGGCAATTAGATGTTGTTCGGCTTTTTCTTTTTCTATTAAAACCGATCGCAGTGTTTCTAAAGCTTGTGGATTCAACGCAACTACACTATCCCCACTACCAATAGAAGACACCAAAATAAATGAGCGCACCCCAGCTTTCACCGCTGCGTCAATCAGATTTTTATTACCCAGGTAATCTACCGTTTGACTGACTTGAGGCAAACCGCCAATAGTACTGATAACTGCGTGGATCGGTTCTCCCAGCATAGCACGTTCTACATCTTCCTCATTCAAGGCATCTCCCAGAACTACCTGAATACCCATCGCTTCTAGTTCATCGCGAGTTGCTTCTGTTCTCAAAAGTGCTTTTACCTTTTGCTGTTGTGCGGTTAGGCATTTGGCAATTTCTCGACCGACACCGCGACTTGCCCCAGCTAGAAAAATGTAGGATGCTGTTGACATGACTATTTTTTCAAATAGATGTTTTTACTGAACAAATAATAACTATATCTTTTTTTTGTCATCCAAACTCTCAGTATCCAGAAATGTCTATCTAGATATACAAAAATCTCAAAAAGCAAATCTATCTTTATAGGGATAAAAATTTCATCTCGATAGAGTTAAATTTGATACAAAAAGCTTTTTTAAGCAATTATACTTAACCCGATTGGAGGAGGAACTTTTTCAGGCGCTCGCGCTCCAATTATTATAATTGAATCTTTGAGGACACACTCGTGGCTAAAAAACCGGAAAAAAACTTTCACCAACCTGAAGATATCCGAGTTACAGCTACCACAAAAATCTGGGGCTTGACTGTGGGAATTTTAGCAATTTGTGTGCCGCTTTCAGCTGTTACCAGAAGTGGTGCAATTATACCATTAGCCGCTATTGCTGGCGCATCTGTAGGTACGGTAGCTGTGTGGCGTTCTGATGAGAAAAAATACCAAAATAAACTTTTGTCACCTTCTCAGGTGGAACTGTTAGAACACCGCATCGCTAACTTGGAAACAATTATCAGCGGTGAGGACTTTGATTTGCGGATGAAAATTAAACAGCTAGAGGAAAACGAAAGCGATACAGACGCACGCGATCGCCTAAAATGAAAATTAAGAAATCTTGACTTTAGCACCTTTACTTATACAACTTAATTTTGGAAAATCAGGGAAAATAATAGCTTTATACTCTCAGCCTATGCATAGTTAAAATTATTGGTGAGTATTATTTCGTATTTGTCTCACTAGAAACAGTCTCATATTTTCCAAATAGGCTAGAATTAATTTCCAACGTCTAATTTATTTATACGCTCTTTGTGATGGTTAACGAAGTGTCTTATCGCTATTGGTGATAGTTGCTGGGAAATGTTTCTTGATCAGTCGCTGTCTAAAGAGCGCATAAGTAATGCTTGTGTTAACCTAATTGCTGGAACTACTGAATTTGTAATTTACTAAAGCTTATATTGAGTAATTGCTTTGGTATAGCTTACCGTAGGTATGCACTCTTTGTGCCGCTTATCATGCAAATGGATTGGATTAGCTTACTAAAAGCTCAACAAGCTGACTTCCTTCAACGCGTGAAAAAACCAAAGACTTACGACTTATGTTTACTAGAGAGTCAAGTCAAAGGTTGTCACAGCGAAATTATGGCATTTTGGGGCGAATCATTGGCAAAATTGCTGGATTTTGCTCGCTACCAAGCAGAAATTCTCGCCAAAAATCCGCCGCCTACACCACCGGAATATCCTGAACCTCCCGACTGGGCGATACCTTTTCCCAAATACTTCCAGCAGCAAGCGGAAGATTATCTTTTGCGAGAGCAAATCGTTCAGCGAGTGATAACTGAACGCTTGGGTAAGCTGGTTAAAAAAGTGCCACAAGACAGCTTGAAAAATATGGCTTTAGATGATGAGGGAAATTTGCGCGGCGAAAGTAAATTTGCTTACTCGCTGGTAGATAACCCAAAAGTTAGTATTCAAGTTTACGCAGCTGATGGAGAAAGTTTTAATGGAATTAAAAAAGACAAAATCAGATGGACAGTTACTCAAGAGGATATACAGAATCACCAGGTATTGATTTTTCTGTGTTTGTTTTATCCATTTACAGGTCAACTTGGCTACGAAAAACAAGCGGTAATTACAGGTTTTTTGCCGTCAAATCAAATTCAATTTAGTGAGCCAAAAGTTTGCGTGACTCCTAGTAACTTGTTATATGGAGGCGGATTAAGTTGGTATTTAGAATCACTAATTCCTAAAAAAGATGCGCCACTAACGGTTGATGAAATTGCGATCGCGGAAACGATTGAGACTTTGCCACCAGATCATCTTCTTAAGGACATCATCGGTGATTGGGAATGCTGGCAGACTTTGACAGGGCACTCCAGAGGCATTAATTGCCTTGCTTTTAGTCCAGGGGGGAGAAACGGCAAAACCGCGCCAATATTAGCTAGTGGCAGTCGTGGGGAGTCGAAGCTGTGGGATTTGACAAAAGGTGAATTAATTGGTACTCTCTCAGAATACCAATGGAGTGTCTCCGGGGTAGTGGATGAAGTCAATTCGCTGACATTTAGTCCAGATGGGCAAACGTTGGTGAGTGGTGGTGCAGATTCGACAATTAAGATTTGGCATTCCGGCGCAATAGATTTGATAGATATTCTGCACAAGCACAATGGAATGGTGCGCTGCGTTGCTTTTACTCCAGATGGAAGGATGTTAGCAACTGGGGGAGATGACAGAAAGATTTTGTTTTGGGATTTGATGCATCGCCAAGTAGCGATCGCTCTCTCATTAGATGATACCGCCGCTCATTCTCTGACTTTTAGTCAAGATGGGCAAACTATGATCACAGGTAGCTACCGTAAAATCAAAGTCTGGCGTATGTCATGCCCAAGCAGAGTGACAACTTTCGATACCGAACCTTTGCACACCCTCATGGGACATTCTCACATAGTTCGTTCCCTGGCTGTGAGTGGAGATAACAAAATCCTCGTCAGTGGAAGCAGGGATAAAACGATCAAAATTTGGGATTTAGAGACTGGGGAATTGATTCGCACCCTCAAAGGACATGAAGATGGAGTTGATGCGATCGCCCTCAGTCCCGATGATAAAATTATCGCCAGTGGCAGTGCGGATAAAACTATCAAATTGTGGCATCTACAAACAGGGGAACTGCT
Source organism: uncultured bacterium (assembly GCA_964245695.1). Lineage (GTDB taxonomy): Bacteria > Cyanobacteriota > Cyanobacteriia > Cyanobacteriales > Nostocaceae > Hassallia. The sequence continues at coordinate 5,732 of CAXTNZ010000182.1, forward strand.
AAGTACTTTTACAGGACATGCGAACACGGTAACAGCTTTAACTTTTACTGCTTCCGGGGAAATGTTGGTGAGTGGCAGTTTAGATAAAACGATTAAAATTTGGCAGCGAAGTTAGGAGAGACGCGATTAATCATACTTTGTAGAGACACGATTCATCGCGTCTGTACCGGAGTTAGAAAATTTAGAACTTCATTAATGAGCATCAGAACCTCTTTAATGAGTATCAAAGACTCTTTAATGAGCATCAGAACCTCTTTAATGAGCATCTGAACCTCTTTAATGAGTATCAAAGACTCTTTAATGAGCATCTGAACCTCTTTAATGAGTATCAAAGACTCTTTAATGAGTATCAAAGACTCTTTAATGAGCATCTTAACTATACTAATCAGTGTTTGAGACTCGAGTCACGAGTATCAGAACTGCGTTAATGAAACTCCGAACTTTGTTTTCAATTCATATACTGCCGCAAAACTCTGTTTTAGCCTGCAATATTGAGTGTCAAACTTTACCTTTTAATGCAAAGCTGAAATTTGCTACGGTTTTAGGTAAAGCTGTACTTAGTCAAGTCATTCTGTCAGTAAATAGCAGATTGCTACTTGTAGTCTAATTCAAAGCTTGATAAAGTCCTTTTTAAAGTAGCAAACTCGTCTCAAAATACTGATGAGTAATAGCACCAATGTCACAACAATTTTGCTTTTGGCTGCGAATCCCAAAAATACCTCTCGGTTGCGACTGGATGAAGAGGTAAGGGAAATTGATGAGGGTTTGCGACGTGCTAACAAACGGGAACAATTCAGGTTAGAGCAAAAGTGGGCAGTGCGATCGCGTGACTTTTACCGCGCAATTCTCGACACTCAACCCCAGATTATTCACTTTTGCGGACACGCTACTGGTGAAGATGGTATTTACCTGGAAGATGAAACGGGAAAATCAGCGTTTGTGCAGACAGAAGCGCTGGCAAGTATGTTTAAGGTATTCGCTAGCACGAAAGTAGAGTGTGTGCTGCTCAATGCTTGCTACTCTCAAGTACAAGCTGAGGCAATTAGCCAACACATTAATTATGTGATTGGCATGAGTCAAGCAATTGGAGATAAAGCAGCTATTAACTTTACTGTAGCGTTTTACGATGCTCTCGGAGCTGGGCAGGATGTAGAGTTTGCTTTTGAACTAGGTCGTTCTCAGATTGTTGGTTTGAAGGAAGACCAAACCCCGGTACTTAAGAAAAAACAGCTTCTTAACTCTGACCAAATATTGTCCGCATCACAAAAACAAGATATAACCTTGCCGTCAGAACAGACAACAAAAGCGAGTATTCCCGCTTCATTTTTGGGAAAGAAGGCAAGACAGTTAAATCAAGACACTGTAATCGAAGCTACTAAAAACCGCGATACGAATATTCGCCAACGCATCTTTATCAGCTATAAACGCGATGCTGAACCAGATGAACCAGTTGCCCTACAAATCTTTCAAGCGCTATCGCAGCAGCACGAAGTTTTTATCGACCAGAGGATGCTGGTAGGCACACCTTGGGCTAAACGCATAGAAGCGGAACTTAGTCAAGCTGATTTTCTCATCGTCTTGCTTTCGGGGCAATCAGTCCACAGCGAGATGGTAGAAGCGGAAATCCGCATGGCGCACAACTTGGCACAAGTGCAGAAAGGACAACCAGTAATTCTCCCGGTGCGTTTGGCGTTTCGAGAACCGTTTCAGTATCCTTTGAGTGCCTACCTCAACCATATTAACTGGACTTTTTGGCAAGGTGCGGAAGATACACCGCGTCTGATAGAAGAGTTAATGCAGGCTGTTTCTGGGGGTGAATTAAGCATCGGTGAGGCTCAAGCGAAAGTTGATTTACTGGAAATCAGCGAACCTTTCCCCTTACCCCGTCCCTTTGCGGCTGCACAGCCACTGCTGTTGGAAATGCCGGAAGGAACGATGGAATGCGAATCTGCCTTTTACGTCGAACGTCCCTCGGATGCACTTGTACTGAGGACAATTGTACAGCGGGGAGTGACCATTGCAATTAAGGGACCCAGACAAGTAGGTAAAAGTTCGCTGTTAATCCGCATAATTGACGCTGCGGTAAATGCAGGTAAACAAGTTGCATTTCTTGATTTTCAACTGTTTGATAAAGCTGCACTGAGAAATGGCGAACTCTTTTTTCACCAGTTTTGCATCTGGTTAACCGATGTGCTGGACATAACAGACAAAGTTGAGGAGTATTGGAATACGCCCTTAGGCAAGAGCCAGCGTTGTACGCGTTACGTCAGTCGCTACATCTTAAAAGAATTGGGCAGTCCCTTAGTTTTGGCAATGGATGAGGTCGATAAAGTTTTTAACGCCGACTTTCGCAATGATTTCTTCGGGATGTTGCGAAGTTGGCATAATAGCCGCGCTACCATGCCCATTTGGAAACAGTTGGATTTGACTTTAGTTACTTCTACTGAGCCTTATCAGTTAATTGACGATTTGAACCAATCTCCTTTTAATGTTGGGCAGGTGATTGAGTTAGAGGACTTTACACCGGAACAAATTGCCGATCTCAACTTTCGTCACGGTTTGCCTTTCAACCCAACCGAAGAACGGCAATTGATTGCGCTGTTGGGCGGACATCCTTATTTAGTCAGGCGATCGCTCTATTTAGTTGCCAGCCAGCAATGTTCCCCATCTGAACTATTCGCTAATGCAACTGCGGATAATGGTGCTTTTGGCGACCATCTGCGCCACCACCTCTCGCTGCTGCATAACAAAACCGAATTAATTCAAGGTTTGCTGCAAGTAATTCGCCAAAACACCTGCTTTGATAAGCGCGTCTTTTGGCGACTGCGGGGAGCGGGTTTGGTAAAAGAGCAAGGACGGACAGTCTTACCGCGCTGTCAGCTTTACGCCGAATATTTCCGGGACAACCTTTATGTATAATCCAAACATTTACACTGTTGGCGGGACGGTGCAGGCTGGTGGTGGTATTTACATTTCCCGTCAAGCTGATGAGGAACTGTTAGCGCTGTGTCGGCAGAGAATTTTTGCTTACGTCCTTACACCGCGCCAGATGGGTAAGTCTAGTTTAATGGTGCGGACTGCGGAACGACTGACAGAAGAAGATATTCAGTCAGTGATTATTGATTTGACGCAGTTGGGCGTACAGGTAACTCCTGAACAGTGGTATCTGGGATTACTGACTATTATTGAAGGCACGCTGATGCTGGATACAGATGTGGTACAGTGGTGGCAAGCACACGCCCATCTAGGTTTTACCCAGCGGCTGACGCAATTTTTTCAGCAAGTTTTGTTGGCTGAGGTTGCCTCCCCCATAGTGATTTTTGTAGACGAAATTGATACCACCCTCAGCCTGGATTTTACAGACGATTTTTTTGCAGCGATTCGCTCTTTTTATAATGCTCGCTCCCATAAACCAGAGTTTCGGCGTCTTTCCTTTGTCCTAATTGGTGTAGCAACTCCCAGCGATTTGATCAGCGACCCCAAACGGACACCGTTTAATATTGGACAGCGGGTGGATTTAACGGATTTCACCTTTGAGGAGGCAAAACCACTGGCTAAGGGGCTGGGGTTGCCAAACGATGCAGCACAGCAGGTGTTGAGAAGAGTGCTAACGTGGACGGGTGGACATCCGTATTTATCACAGCGGCTTTGTACCAAAATTAGGGAGCAGGGCAAGAGTAATTGGTCAGAAGCAGATATTGAGCGCTTAGTTAGTAGTACCTTCTTTGGGACGATGAGCGAGCAAGATAATAACTTGCAGTTTGTCCGTGATATGTTGACCAAACGCGCACCCGATCTGTTCGATGTCTTGTCTACCTACGGGAATATCCGGCGTGGGAAACGTGCGATCGTTGATGAAGAACAGTCGCTGGTTAAGTCCCACCTTAAGCTATCAGGTGTTGTCCGCCGGGAGAACACTTGCTTACAAATTCGTAATTTGATCTACTGGAAAGTGTTTGATAACAGGTGGGTCAAAGAAAATTTGCCAGTTTATTCGACAAAGGCACAACAATTACAACAACAAAGAAGACTCCGACAAGCTCAAAGAGCCGTTGTTGCTGTCTTGTTTTTAGGAACAATAGTAGCTTCAATTGTTGCAAATTTTGCTTACTGGCAAGGACGAGAAGCTCGATTGAGAGAAATCGTAGCATTAAATTTCTTATCGCAAGCTAAGCTTTTATCCAATCAGCAGCTTGAGTCAATTATTAGCAGTGTCAAAGCTGGAAAACAGTTAAAGCACACAATTGGCTCATCCGAAGATGTCAATTTTCAGACCTTAGCTGCTCTAGGTCAAGCACTTTCTAACACTCAAGAACTCAACCGCCTAGAAGGACACAGCAAAGCGGTGGTTAGTGTGAAATTCAGTCTTGATGGTCAAACAATTGCTTCTGCTAGTGATGATAAAACAGTGAACCTCTGGCGGCGTGATGGTAAGTTGCTGCGAATTTTGAAAGGACATAAAGAACCAGTTAAAGATGTAAATTTCAGCCCTGATGGTAAGATGATTGCTACCGCTAGTTTTGATGGGAAGGTGAAGCTGTGGCGTACTCATGACGGTGGTTTCATCAAAACTATTCACGTCTATAGTTCTGAGGATATTAAGAACAGCAATCATGAGGTTTTTAGCGTATCTTGGTCTGCTGACGGTAAACTGATTGCCTCGGCTGATGTTAACGGAACTATTAAAATCTGGAAAGTTAGTGATGGTCAACTGGTTAAAAGTTTCTTAAACCTTAGCCGTGATGTTAATAGTGTAACTTTTAGCCCTGACGGTGAAACAATCGCAGCTAGTGTTGATAATAATATCAACATCTGGAGAGTTAACGACGGTCAACTGCTAAAAACTCTAAAAGGACATACTGCCAAAGTCACCAGTGTGGCTTTTAGTCCCGATGGTCAAATTCTTGCCTCAGGTAGTGCTGATAAGACTATCAAAATCTGGAAGTCAAAGTCCGGCGCTTTGCTACAAACAATTGTCGGGCATAGTGCTAAGGTGAATTATGTAACTTTCAGCCCTGACGGTCGAACTTTAGCATCAGCTAGTAAAGACAAAACCATCAACCTGTGGAATGCAAAGGATGGAACTTTGCTGCAAACCTTACTCGGACACAGCATTGCAGTTTACAGCGTCAATTTCAGTCCTGATAGTAAAACTTTAGCCTCCGCCGGTGCCGACCAAACTGTTAGACTTTGGCAGCGAGATAACTCTTTAGTCAAAACTATATCAAGGAATAAGCTTTCGGTAAATAGTGTCAGTTTCAGTCCTCAAGGTAATCTCCTCGCAACAGCTAGTGACGACACTACAATTAAACTTTGGCTTCTTCCTAATGTGACATTGCACCAAAATTTAGAAGGATTAAGTAAGTCGCCTTATGGACACAGAGATGGTGTCTTGGGTGTTACTTTCAGTCCAGACGGGCAAACTTTGGCATCGGCTGGCGGGGAAACCTGGGTGAAACTTTGGCGAACTCGTGACGGCTATATGATTAAAACTCTAACTGGACATGAGCAGGAAGTTAATAATGTGACTTTCAGTCCTCAGGGAGATATCCTAGCCTCGGCTAGTGCTGATAAAACTATTAAACTTTGGCGGGTAAGCACACGCACTCTCATCAAAACTCTAACCGGACATAACGGTGAAGTTTTTCGCGTCAGTTTTAGCCCCCAAGGTGATATTCTTGCTTCAGCTAGCAGAGATAGCACAGTGAAAATCTGGCGAGTGAAGGATGGTAAGTTACTGCAAACCCTCACCGGACATACCAACGCCGTTAATGGTGTAACTTTTAACCGCCAAGGTGATATCCTCGCAACAGCTAGTTCTGATAAAACTATTAAACTTTGGCGGGTGAGGGATGGGAAATTATTGCAAACTCTGCAAGGGCACAGTGATGCAGTTTGGGGTGTAAGTTTTAGCCCGCAAGGTAGGATGATTGCTTCCGTCAGTAATGATAAAACGGTGAAATTATGGAGTTTTGATGGTATAGAAATAAAAACTTTTCGGGGGCATAGCGAAGCTGTCACCGACGTAAGTTTCAGCCCTGACGGTAAGATGATTGCCTCTGCCAGTATCGATGGTACAGCTAAACTGTGGCGTATCGACAGCAAAGAACTGCTTTCCACAGATTTAGATCATCTGTTAATTCGCAGTTGTCGATGGTTGCACGATTATTTAGAGAATAACCCTAAGCTTAGTAACCAAGAGCGCGATTTGTGTTTTGATTTGGCAGAGTAGGACAAATTTATGACTATAGCCACTAAACCTCACATAACATTAGACGAGTTCCTACAACTGCCAGAAACAAAGCCAGCATCAGAATTTCTCAATAGAGAAATTATTCAAAAGCCAATGCCTCAAGGTGAACATAGCTTACTTCAGACTACCCTTTGCGAAGTAATTAATAAAGTAGCCAAAAGCAAAAAAATTGCTCACGCATTCCCAGAATTACGCTGCACATTTGGAGGTAGTTCTATCGTCCCTGATGTGGCTGTGTTTCGTTGGGCAAGAATTCCCTTAACTTCATCAGGGAGAATTGCAAACCGCTTTGAAATTCATCCAGACTGGGCTATTGAAATTCTTTCTCCAGATCAAAGACAAACAAAAGTGTTGAGTAACTTGTTGCATTGCTCCCGCAACGGTACTGAGCTAGGCTGGTTAATATATCCAGAAGATGAAAGTGTTCTAGCTGTGTTTCCCGGTCAAAAAGTGGAAATATATACAAGTGCTTCTCAGTTGCCTATACTCAATAATATCGAATTAGAACTGACAGTTGAAGAGGTTTTTGGCTGGTTAAATTTAAGTTAAATAATAATGCAAAATTCCCAATTAAAGCTTCTTATTTGCGCCTTTGCGCCTTGGCGTGAGACATATTCATAAACACCAAAAAGAGCGATCGCACCGATAACATAAAATCGTGCGTTATATCGTGTCCATCTTAATATTAATACCATCGTAGAGACGTTCCGGACCGAACGTCTCTACATTATGCCGGGTAATTTGCAGGAATCAAAAAAGCGATCGCCCAACAAAGAAGCGATCGCTTTTATTTATGACAGCACTGAAGTGCTGACTACGAATTTTAATTCAACACAGATTGCATCAAAGGCTTATCTTCCGACACCTTCCCGGAACGCAACCATTCATTCAGTTCGCTCGGTGCTTTCGCTCTTGCAAGTCTTTCCCGCAATTCTCCACCTTCGAGAACTTCGCGTTGCAGCAATTCCTCTGCGGTTTCTTCTAACAAGTCGCGGTTATCTTGTAAAATGGTTAAAGCAATGTGGTGAGCATTATCCACAATCTGCTTCATCTCGCGGTCAATTTCCTCAGCCACTTTCGGGCTAATCGACCGACGCGGATTGCTGTAACCTTCGATAAACTGCTGTTGCGTCTTCTCAAAAGCCACCGGACCAAGTTTATCACTCATTCCGTAGACAGTAACGTAACGTTCTGCCATATCTGTGGCTTTCTGGATGTCATCACCCGCACCTGTGGAGACTTTACCAAAAACTACTTCTTCTGCGGAACGTCCACCCAACAAAGTGGCAATCCGTCCGCGAATTTCGTCTTCAACCATCAAGAAGCGGTCTTCTTCCGGCATTTGAATTGTATAACCCAATGCACCCACACCACGCGGTACAACCGAGATTTTTTCAACTTTACCAGCTCCGGGCATCAATGCACCGATGATGGCGTGACCGACTTCGTGATAAGCTACAGTCTTCTTCTCAGTTTCATTGAGTACGCGCGATCGCTTTTCTAAACCGGCAATCAACCGCTCGATCGCTTCGTTGAAATCTGCCATAATCACGGCTTCCCGATTTTGACGAGCTGCTAGTAATGCGGCTTCATTCACCAAGTTGGCTAAATCTGCCCCAGCAAAGCCAGGTGTGCGGATAGCAATAGTAGCTAAGTTAACATCCTCAGCTAATTTAACGTTTCTCGCATGAACATTGAGAATCGCTTCTCGACCAATTTTATCAGGACGGTCTACGACAACTTGACGGTCAAAGCGTCCCGGACGACGCAAAGCTGGATCTAACACTTCTGGACGGTTAGTAGCAGCGATGATAATTACACCTGTGTTGGCATCAAAGCCGTCCATTTCTGTAAGTAACTGGTTCAGGGTTTGTTCGCGTTCATCGTTTCCACCGACGAACCCACCAGCACCACCGCGAGATTTACCGAGTGCGTCTAACTCGTCGATAAAGACAATACAAGGTGCTTGTTTTTTCGCTTGTTCAAACAAATCGCGCACCCGTGCAGCACCGACACCAACGAATAATTCGATAAACTCGGAACCGGAGATACTAAAGAAAGGAACACCCGCTTCCCCAGCGATCGCTTTCGCTAACATTGTCTTACCCGTTCCTGGAGGTCCCACCAGCAACGCACCTTTAGGTATTTTCGCACCTAAGCGGGTATATTTGTCAGCATTTTTCAGAAAATCAACAATCTCTTCTAGTTCGACTTTAGCCTCATCGACACCAGCCACATCTGTAAATTTGACACCAGTGCTGCCATCAGAAGAAATCCGCGCTTTGCTTTTACCTACCGTCAGTGCAGCCGCACCACCTCCCTGACGATTGAGGAAAAAGGCCCAAATTCCAACGAAAATTAACGGGGGAACAACCCAACTGACTAAAGTACCAATCCAACCATTTTGATCTGGTTGTGGTGCAGCAAATTGTACATTATGCTCACGGAGAATCTTCGGTAAATCCAGATCGTAAGCTACTGGTGTAGTTTGGAAGACTTGGGAAGCTGGCTTACCATCTGGCGTTTGCGTCGGAATTGAATATTCAATGCGCGAGCCTCCAACAATTGCCTTATCTACTTTACCAGCTTCCACAGCCGTAATAAAATCACTATAAGGAACTTGCGGCGATCGCGCACCGAAGCTAGGAACAATAAAGTTAAGCAATAACAGAATAGTCAGCAGAATCAGGAAACTGCCGCCAAACTGCCTTATTCTCGGCGGTTTGATGGGGCTTTTGTTATTTTTTTCTACAGGCATTTTTTGATGTACCCTCTGAGTTGGTCATTTATCATTTGTCCAAAGATAGTCACTAATGACTCTTGACCTTTGACTTTTGTAAAGCTTTGTAACTATGTTTTTATTGTAGAGACTGGGGCGTGCAGCCTTATTTAGTGTCAACCCTACAGAAAAAGGTGTATAGCCGTACTGTGATATGGAAAATCAAACTGGATTTGTGGCGAAAGTGTTTGTACTCTCAGCTTTGCTGTCGCTGTTGATTAGATATGTTGGTCCGAGTTTAAGGATTGGTGCGACAACAACCAACGTATTGATTATAGTTTTGTCACCGACACTGATTATGGCGATCGCATTATTGTGGCGACTTTCTAGTAAGGGAGAGGGGGAGAGGGGG
>CAXTNZ010000183.1:0-15074 GCA_964245695.1 uncultured bacterium
GTTCGGACTCGTCTTGATTTTGTGGGGGTGGGGGTGGTGGAGGTGGTGGAGGTGGTTGTTGTTCGGGTGGTGTCTGCAACACCGTTGCTCGTGGTACAATTACTAATTCCACTGCACGGCGTAAATCTTCGGCATTTACTGTGGTGCGTCCATCTAAAGCGGCAGAAGCTTTAGCTACGCGCATGGCGAATAATTCGGCACGATGTCCTTGGACTGCCCCACGAATTGCTTCATCTACTAGATAGGCGATTTGTTCGTGGGTGATGGTAACTTCTTTCAACCATTCCCGTGCGAGGAGGATTTGAGTTTTTAGGTTATCGATGTCTTCGTTGTATTGTTGAAGAAATTCTTGGGGAGATTTAGAATAGGCGATCGCTTGTTCTACGGCTTCGACTCTTTGATCTAATCCGAGTACGCCGTCAGCGGAAAGTGCGATCGCTATTCTATCAAGCAAATGTTCCCGCAGCGCTCCTTCTTCTGGGTTATAAGTCGCAATAAACAGCGGTTTGCTGGGATGCTGAAAACTAATACCTTCCCGCTCTATTCGGTTGCGTCCTTCAGATAATACTGTTAAAAGCTGGTTGCTGATTTGGTCATCTAATAAATTAATTTCATCCACATACAGCACACCTCGGTTTGCGGCTGCGAGCAAACCAGGCTGAAATACCGTTTCCCCTTGCTTTACCGACTGTTCCACATCCACAGAACCCAAAAGTCGGTCTTCAGTCACTCCTAGAGGAATTTGCACAAAGGGTGCGGGGATGACTTCGGTTTCTATTGTCTCCTCAGCTTCTGAGCGAAGCTTATCATCCCATTCTTCTGGGCGATTGGGATCGCAATTGCTCAACCCACCTTTAACTATTTCAATCGGTGGAATTATAGCATGGATAGCACGAGCCATCACAGATTTTGCCGTACCCCGACGACCTGCGATCGCTACTCCTCCTAACTCCGGATCGACCGCAGCTAGCAGCAACGCTAGTTTAATTGCTTCTTGACCGACGACAGCAGTCAGCGGAAAGGCAGTAATTGTAGGCGCAGGCATGATTTGCACATTTTAACTTGTCTCGGCTTTTAGCATATCAATTTCTGGCACATTTATAATAAGTCTTATCTTGCAAGTTTCTTTTAGGAGCAAAATGTATGAGTATCGCTCAGGTTAAACGCTTCACATTGGATGAATACCACAAACTTGCAGAATTGGGCTTTTTCCATGAAGAGGAGCGAATTGAATTAATCAATGGAGAAATCATTCAAATGGTAGCCAAAGGTAAACCGCACGAAACTTGTTTGCGAAAATTGTGGAAAGAACTTCCAAAACTGGTAGGAGATAGAGCCACTCTACAATCTCAAGCCCCGATTATTATACCACCTAAGAGTGAACCCGAACCAGATTTTGCTCTTCTTAAAAATCGTGATGATGACTATCTTTCTGGTCATCCTCAACCAGCTGATGTCCTGTTGGTGATGGAAGTTTCAGATTCTTCTTTGGATTACGACCAAGATGTAAAAATACCTCTTTATGCTCAAGCTGGTATTTCTGATTATTGGATATTTAATTTATTTGATAATTATCTGGAATGTTACAGTGAACCGCATCAGAATCAAGGAAAATATGGCTATTTGAATAAGCGGATTATCTTACCCAACCAAGTAATAGCGCTGCCTTGTTTTACTGATTTATCTGTTGATTTAGGCAAAATATTCCCGCAAAAGGTGAGTTTTTCAGGTTTGTGAATGTCAGGCGATCGCGTTGGCGGAGCCTCTCCTAGAGAAGTCACTCCGTAGCAGTATCGCTTTAACAATTGTTCACAAACAAGGATATTGACAGATAGTTGAGCCTGTGTAATTCTATATCTAAGACAGCATAATATCCGCATTCTAAAGCGCAGGTTTTTTGTGTTGTTTCAGCGGCAGGATTCCTAGTTTTCTGCCAAATTTCGGGTCATCCCGTTTCCTGAATATTCAGCCTGAGTCTGGTCATTGGCTAAAGATTCAGTGGGAAGGCAAGATATTTGGATGAATGTTCAGAAAATGGGTTGACTCGGAGTTTGGCAGAAAGCCAGGATTCCTACGGCTGAGACTAGAATAAAAAATGTGTCAGTAGAAAGTTAGATGATAGAGATGTACTCATTGAGTATACATTTCTGGCATAAAACTTTAGTACAGCTAGATGCATGATTGACTGATGCTGTCCACTAAACCAAATCTAAATGTGGACATACTTCAATGACAGACATTCTTCTTAGTTCAAGTGCAAAAACAAGCCCGCAGAAATGTTTAGTTTCCATTTATTGCGACCTTCAAAACGTTTTTTTAATTAAAAAACAAGCTGATTTTTTGTTATCTTTTGCCCAATCCAAAGGACGTATAGATTGTAAAAATCTCTACTATAATTCACACCATAAAAACCAAGTTTATGCCAAAGATAATCTCAAGTCTCTTGGTTTTAATTGTGTTGATGTTCCTTGCTCTTTAAAGAACAGTGCAGATAATCAATTGATAGCGGACTGTATTAAACGGGTTGCCCTTAAGCCCTCGCCTGATATAATTATTTTTGTATTAGGGGACAGAGACTTTGCCGGCTTAATTTGTGTTTTGCTTTCTTTGGGGAAAAAGGTGATAATCTTTGCTCAACGAGGTAGTGCAAGTGAAACTCTGATTAAACTTGTTGGTAATGATAATTTTCACTTTGTGGACGAATTACCTCTATTAGTTGTAGAAAAAAATCAGTCTCAAATCACGTTCATTAATTCCCAAATTAATTATAATGAGGCTATAGAGTACCTTGTCAAAGCTATCAAGATTGCGTTAAGCCAAGGTAAGTCTACAGTATTGGGTTACATTAACAGCCTGATGCGTGAGCATTTTTCCAACTATCAAGGAGTTTCCTGTATTCGTACACTTGATGGAAAGAAATTTTCACGTTTTGGTAAGTTTGTTGATGCTGCTGTGAAAGAAGGTAAAGTCCGAATGCAAAATCAGGAGTTGCTTTTAACAGAGTAATATAAATTGGCAGCCTGAAGTTGTTTCCCGGAAATACACTATAGCTTTTAGGAACCCAGTTTATTTAAACAACTGGGTTTTTTCAAGTTCACCGCTATTTGCAATTTTACAGCCTTCAATTTGGAACGTAATAATACTTGTAAGATTTCCATGCAATTAAGTTCCGCAAATAGAAACGAGATAAAAATGCACAAACTTCTGACATTTAGTGATGAAAAACTTTTACGCAAAGCGTTGACACATCGTTCTTATGTTAATGAAAACCCAGGAGAAGGGGAACATAACGAACGCTTAGAATTTCTCGGTGATGCTTTGCTAAACTACTTAAGTGGCGAATATCTCTTTCGGCATCACCCAGAAAGGGGAGAAGATGAATTAACTCGTCGTCGTTCAGCGTTAGTAGATGAAAAGCAATTAGCAAAATTCGCTATCGAAGTAGGTTTAGATTTCAGGATGCGGTTGGGAAAAGGTGCAATTCGAGATGGAGGCTTTCAAAATCCCAATTTACTTAGTAGTACTTTTGAAGCAGTTATTGCTGCTTATTATTTAGATAATAATTCAGACATTGAAGCAGTTCGCGCTATTGTTGAACCGTTATTTGATTCTGTACCTGAAAATATTGTAGTATCTCGCTCGAATGTAGACTCAAAAAATCGTCTTCAAGAATGGGTACAACGCAATGTGACTCCAAATCCTCCCAAATATAACTCAGTTCAAATAGGTGGTTTATCTCATACACCAGAGTATCTAGCCAAAGTATTTGTGGGTGAAAAAGAGTATGGAGAAGGTAAGGGACGCAATAAAAAAGATGCAGAAAAAGCCGCTGCTGAAGACGCGATCGCTAAGTTGAAAAAACAAGGTTTGTTGTAAAGTTTAATTAGGATTTGACTGACAAAGGCAAAATCACAGTAAAAGTAGAACCAACTCCTACTTGTGAATCTAGCTTAATTTCGCCTTGCAATAGTTTCACCAGTCGAGAAACGATCGCTAACCCCAAACCAGTGCTTTCAGGAAGGTAAGATTTATCGCTCAGAGCCACGCGAAAATAAGATTCAAAAATCTGGGTTTGGTCTTCTTTGAGAATACCAACTCCGGTATCAGAGATAGCGATCGCCCATTTATCATTCTCCCACGTTTGACAGGTTATCTTAATCTTCCCTGTCTCTGTGTAGCGAATCGCATTACTTACCAGATTTGTCACAATTTGCTGTAATCGTAACGAATCTGTTACAACTTCGCTAGGAGCGCGATCGCAATCTACCTCCATTTGTAAATTTTTATTACGCGCCAAAGGTTCTAACATTTCACATACATCGTTAATTAATTTATCCACATTGATAGATGCTGGGTGCAATTTCATTTGTCCAGCTTCATAGCGAGACAATTCCAATGTATCGTTAATCATCTGTAGTAATTTTCTCCCACTACGTAGCACGCGCTCAATGTGTTCTAAATTGTTAACGTTATCTTTTACCTCTGTATTTTGTCGTTGTAAACGCAAAAACAAATCCGAGTAGCCAATAATTGAAGTGAGAGGAGTTTTTAATTCATGCGCTAGATGTGACAAATTATCTTGATTTGCTCGAACCAAGCGACTCAGTTCTTGATTGTTGAAAGTTAACTGATTTTGCAGTTGCTGTAGTTCTCCTAATCGCTGCTCGGTGTAGCTTTGAAAACAGCGAGCGATCGCTTCATCTAATACCATATCAATTAACCGCACTGTCCGCATGACTTCTGGTGCTGATGCTTGCAGCAATTGTGCCTCTAAAATCGAAAATATCACCTGGCGTAGTATTCTATATTCTCGTGCAATTTCCGCAGCACTAAAGCCTTGCTCCGCTCTCAAACTACCATGATGCAAACTCGCATCAACTATCGGCTGAATTTCACTATTTTGATATTCAGAAAGTACAGTTGCTAACGCTGAAAGGACATGACCGATATGATTTTCTATCGCTTTTCGAGATAAGTCGTTAGCACTTTCAATCTTGTTGTCTTGGCGAACGGCTTCCACCCAGTTTACTATAATCGTGTCTGTTTTTTTAGCCAAAAATTCACTAAAATCCATTATGGTAGCTTCGGCAAAGAATAGATGAGTAATCTAGATATCTATATATAATCATTTTAGCGAGCGCTGTTTTTGTATATTAACAATTTTGCCATATTTCATCTATCAAAAGTTATAGCTTTATACTATCTTGTTTGATTTGTTTATTTTGATAAAAATTCCTGATTTGAAGATATGTTAAGATACATAGCTATACTAAACAATGATGTTAAAATTTATCATCAATTAGAGTAAGTCAGCCTAATTCAGCAAATTTCATTACCCAAATTTAGGTGTGAGATGAAGCTGGAGCGGAGGAACCATTTTTTGGGGCGTATCTCAAAGAAGAATAAAGGCGCAAGTATCAAGGAAAAACGAAGAATCAAACTTCATCCTTCAAACTTCATGCTTCATTCTTTTAGAGAGGGGCATCTCTCAGCCCTAGCCCGTCAGCTAACTTCGTAGGCATTGAGAGGAGACTGAAGAGGCAACCAACATTATATATAATGTTATGACCTCATCAGTGTCCAAGGCTGGTGCTGCTCAGATTTTTTGTACTTGCGCTAAAATCTGTTGAGGTTGAAAATGATATTTCAATTAAATTTGGCTGCAATCGTTGCGGTTGCAGGACAAGCTGTTTGGAAACAGGCAAAACCTGCGATCGCTAGGGATGTAGTCTTATTACCTATCCTTGGGTTCTTGGGGATTATCTTATTGTGGTGGGTTATTGCCCTTGCCAATCATGAATTGATGCCTACCCCGCCGGAAGCGTTGGCAGCTAATATGGACTACATTTTACACCCCTTCTATCAACGAGGACCGGGCAACTTAGGAATTGGTTGGTTGTTGCTAGCAAGTCTGCGCCGGGTATTGCTGGGCTTTCTCTTAGGTGCGGTAGTGGCGATCCCCTTGGGTTTTCTGATTGGCATGTCTAAATCGGCAATGCTAGCTCTCAATCCGATAATTCAGATTTTTAAACCTGTATCGCCCCTAGCTTGGTTGCCTATTGCCTTAGCCATCTTCAACTTAGCAGATCCCTCAGCCATTTTTGTTATTTTCATTACCTCCTTATGGCCCACAATTATTAACACCGCCCTGGGAGTTTCTAGCGTTTCCAAAGATTATTTAGATG
The DNA here is from genome assembly GCA_964245695.1 of uncultured bacterium. GTDB lineage: Bacteria > Cyanobacteriota > Cyanobacteriia > Cyanobacteriales > Nostocaceae > Hassallia. The sequence goes on from CAXTNZ010000183.1 coordinate 6,186, forward strand.
TAGCACGGGTGCTGGAAATGCCGCGTTGGAGACGAATTACAAAAATTATCTGGCCCGCCAGTTTGCCGTATATTTTTACAGGTTTGCGAATTAGTTTAGGGATTGCTTGGCTAGTAATTGTTGCCGTAGAAATGCTCACAGGTGGTATTGGTATCGGCTTTTTTGTTTGGGATGAATGGAGCCGTTTAAATTTGAGTTCAGTGTTTTTAGCCGTGTTCATAATTGGCATAACTGGGCTACTACTTGACTTCGCCGTGGGCAAAATCCAAGAATTAGTAACTCGCCGCCCGACAACTTCAAATTAGTTAGTAGTAAGCGCTTAAGCGCTGAGCAAAAGCCAATTTACCCAGCCGAAAAAAACTTTTCATCGGTGAAGATGACGTATGAGTAACACCGACAATAATAACTGGACTCGAAGAGATTTTATCCAGGGAATGGGGGCAACAGCAGCGGGAATGGCGCTGTCCTCCTGTGCAATTTCAGGCGATCGCTCGGCTAAAGGACTGACTGAAGAAGCTTTAGCTATTAAACCAGTAGTTAGATCCCAAGACTTAGAAAAACCGAATATCACCGTTGGTTATGTTCCGGTGAATGATTGTGCGCCATTTGCGATCGCCTGGAAAAAAGGCTTCTTCCGCAAATATGGCTTGAACGTCAAACTCAACCGCGAAGCTAGTTGGGCAACCTCCCGTGACGGCTTAATTTTTGGTCGTCTTGATGCCTCACCCGTGGTATCCGGTGCCGTCACCAACGCCAGAATCGGTGCTGAAGGCGCACGCCACGCCCCTCTGTGTGCAGCAATGACCATTCACCGCCACGGTAACGCCATGACGATGAACAAAGCCATGTGGGATTTTGGGCTGCGTCCGTGGTACGAGTACAACGGCGATTTAGAAGCATTTGGTAAACAATTCCGGGCATACTTCGACAGCCAACCACCAGAACGCAAAGTTTGGGCTGTAGTGCTGAGTTCCGCCATTTACGAATATTTTGTTCGTTACGTATCCGCTGCCGCAGGTGTCGATCCGCTCAAGGAGTTTCGCGTCATCATCGTTCCACCTCCCCAGATGGTAACAAATGTGCGAATTGGCGCAATGCAAGCTTACATGGTTGCGGAACCTTGGAATACACGGGCAATTACTGGCAACGAAGGCGTCGGCTTTACCTTTGCTCAAGGCAAAGAAGTTTGGCAAGGACACCCAGATCGACTTTTGGGGGTGATGCAATCTTTCATAGACCAATACCCAAAAACCTATCGTTCTCTGGTAAAGGCGATGATTGAGGCTTGCCAATATTGCAGCAAACCAGAAAACCGCCAAGAAGTTGCCGAACTGATTACAGAGCGCTCCTTTACCGGTGCAAAACCGAAAAAGAAGGGTGCGGCAATTACTAAATTTACTGGTCCGGCAATTCTCGGCAACTACAACTATGGCGGATTTGATGGCAAAGACCGCACAATCAAAGCTGCCGACACCACAATTTTTTATGATATTCCCGACAACCTTCCCAAACAGCCTGGAGAACACTCTACCTTTTTATGGAGATCCAGAAGTCTGTGGTTAATGACGCAAGCGGCGCGTTGGGGACAAATTAAGGAATTCCCCAAAAATGCGAATAAACTAGCCGAACAAGGCTGGAAAACCGATTTATATCGGCAAATCGCCACTGAAATGGGCATTCCATGTCCCAAGGATGATTACAAAGTCGAACCCCCAGAAGTATTCATCGACAAGAAAGGGTTTGACCCCAGCGATCCTGTGCGCTATCTCAACAGTTTTGAGATTAGGGCAAACGCACCCACCCGTTTTTATATGAGTTAAAAACCATTAGCTAACAGCCTATAAGATTATTTCAGGAGTTTCTCAAGATGAAATCTACCTCTTTTTCTGAGGATAACTACAATATCGCCACGCCCCGCACGGGATTTCTGGAAATTGAAAATTTAGTGAAAGCTTATCCCACACCAGAAGGTAAAAATTTTGTCGTCCTAGATGGTGTGAATCTCACCATTGGCGAAGACGAATATATTTCTGTAATTGGTCACTCTGGCTGTGGTAAATCGACACTATTAAAAATAGTAGCTGGTTTAGAAAAAGCAACTTCTGGCTCAGTGCGACTTGATGGCAAAGAAATTAACAAGCCGGGAGCCGAAAGAATGATGGTGTTTCAAAACTATTCGTTGCTACCTTGGTTAACTGTGCGAGAAAACATCCGTTTGGCTGTGGATGAAGTGTTAAAAAATGCATCTCGTGCGGAGAAAATTAGCATTGTTAATGAGCACTTGGCAATGGTAAATTTAAATGCGGCGGCTGATAAATATCCCGATGAAATTTCTGGAGGTATGAAACAGCGTGTAGGTATTGCCAGAGCGATCGCCATTCGCCCGAAAATGTTGCTTATGGACGAGCCTTTTGGGGCGCTGGATGCTTTAACTCGCGGTAAATTGCAACGTCAGGTATTAGATATCTGGGAAAACCACCGACAAGCGGTAATGATGATTACCCATGATGTGGATGAAGCGATTTACATGAGCGATCGCATTGTCTTGATGACCAACGGTCCTGCGGCTAGGATTGGGGAAATATTAAAAGTTCCTTTTGAACATCCACGCGATCGCGCAGCCATGCGAAACTCAAAAGAATATTTTGAACTTCGCAACCACGCTTTAAATTTCTTAGATCGCTATTTTACTCAAGACGAGTAAAATACACTATCATTTATGCTAGTGGGTAGCCTAATTCAAATTCATCAAACCTAGATTTGAAGCGGAGGAACCATCTTGTGGGGCGTATCTTTTAGTAAGTTAATTAGGAGTTTAGAGTTAGTAGTTACTACTATTTAATTTAACTCAGTACTCATAACTTTTAGAGAAAGACACCTTCCAGTCTTAGCCCGTCAGCTAACTCCGTCGGCAATGGAAGGAACCCCCAAAACTTTGGCTGTTATAGCAGTTGTTATTGGGGTTTCCTTAAATATAAAGATGAATAACAAAGGATGAAGGATATAAAAATATACTTCTTAATTTATACTTCATCCTTTACACTTCAGCCTTTAGTTACCCTGCTTCTCGTTCATCGTTCATTTTATTAGAGAGAAGTTAAAGCTGTGAAAATCAAGCCAATGTTAGTTCGTTTGCAAAGCGCAATAGGTCGGGATGACTTAATTGAGCAAATGGTTTTGCGGTCAGAACCAATAACACCTTCTTCTGAAAAAGCTCAACCAGCAAAAGCAGTCAACTTAATCGTTGGCTATAACAGTTCGCCCAACAGCCACACGGCTTTGGATATCGCTTTTTGGATTGCCCATCAAACACGTTTAGCTACCAACGCGCAAGTTACAGTTCAAGCTGTTTATGTAGTAGAGGACAATCAAACAAGTCAGTATCCAGATGTATTTAGCTCAGAAATATATCAGCCTTCATTGGCTTGTCCAATCAACGATTTATCAAATTCTATTACACCCGTCTTAACTCAACCAAAACTCACATCAAACACACTTTATTTAGAAAGAAAATCGGTAGCTACCCTCAAACAAGCCGACCGAATTCTTTGGCAAGCACGCAGTTTGGCTGAGGAATGGCAGGGTTCCTTCAAAGCTCATTTGCGCTTTGGCTGCGTTGTTGAGGAGCTTCAGAAAGTGGTTGAATTAGAAGCTGCTGATATCCTGTTTCTCGGTTGTAAGTCTGTAAATCATCCTATTATCCAGACACTAGATTCTAATTTCCCCTGTGCCGTTCTGGGTATTCCCAATTGTATTCAGGAATAATTGCTACTCCCAATTGAGTGCGTAGACCGATAGCGAAGCCTTAGCAAGAAACGAGCGTCACCCGAACGGCTTATCGTCAGAAATCGCTACTTAAACTTATTGAAACAAAGAACCCACCTAAGTATAGGTGGTTTTTTTAGGTAATATTAAAAAAGCTTAACAAAAGTTTTTAATTAGATTTATAGTTTACAAAAATTATATTTTCTTCAAATATCTCAACCTTCTTCCAGATGTATTTCCACCTTTTGATGTATACTGTTAACTGCTTGATTTAAGCATCATTAAAGTATGAAGTGATATATAAACTCAAGTCTAAAAAATGTAAACACATCAACTAGATGTGTGATAAAACAACTAACATCAAAATTGATTGAAACAGCAAAAAGGATTAAATGTATGAACCTGCCGGAAAAATACATCGAGCATAATAATTTGGAACCAGCGCTAGGGGAGTCAATTCAAGATATTAACACGCAATTTAATCGAACAAATATCAGCGAAATTAACAGCTTAGATAAAGTCAGAGATATTCTTTTCGGTAATCAGATGCGGGAGGTTGAAAAAAAAATTGCCCGCTTAGAAGAACGTCTGGTTAAAGAGTGTGCTAACTCGCGAGATGAGACGAGAAAACGGTTAGATTCTTTAGAACACTATATTAAAACAGAGGTTGAGTCCTTAGCAGAGCAGCTAAACAACGAGCAAGGAAAACGCGATGAAGCGGTGAAAACACTTGCCGAGGAACATAAAAATATAACCATTTCCCTAGAAAAAAAGCTTGCCCAATTTGATGAAAAAACTAGCAATAACCAGCGGGAGATGCGCGAGCAGATTCTCAACCAATCTAAAAACTTACACGATGATATCCGGCAAAAATATGAAGAAATTTTAGTGGCGCTGGAACGAGAAGCCAAGGAACTTCGTAACAACAAGACTGACCGTTCCACTCTAGCAAATTTATTTACAGAATTAGCGATCCGGCTAAATCAACAATAGAAAATAAATGAAATAGAGAGTATAGAGAGATAAGCTCAAAAGTAAAAAAGATGAAAGTTTTACTTTTTTATTGCTGCTCAGTTTGTCAGTTCCTACGACATAATAGAACTTATTAGCAATCAATTATAGATTGGCAGATTTTGGCAATGAGTGATTATTCTGCAAATGAAATAGCGAAAGAATCCCTAAATAATAATGCCATCAGCGATGAACTGAGTGAACTTCGCAGTTTGCTTCTTGGTCTTGAGCCAGCCAAAGTTAACAAACTATATAAAAAATTAGACGACATTCAAGTTCAAGCAGAAGATATCAGCCGCTTGCTACCAGAAGCGATTATCCTGCGGTCAATGCAAGATAAACATCTGAGCGAAGCAATAGTGCCTACCATCGAAGATGCGATTCAATATTCTGTAAAAAAAGATTTAAATATCCTTTCAGAAACGATTTTTCCCCTCGTAGGACCAGCCACCCGCAAGGCTATTTCCACAGCTCTTGACCAGATGGTTCAATCTATGAATCAAACTTTGGAACATAGTTTGTCACCACAGAGCTTTAAGTGGAGGTTAGAAGCGCGACAGACAGGAAAATCATTCGCCGAAGTTGTGCTGCTCCGCACCCTGATTTACCGCGTGGAACAAGTTTTCTTCATTCATAAAGAAACTGGATTATTGCTGCAACATAATTTAGCAGCGCAGGTAGTCGCTCAAGATCCGGATTTGGTTTCAGCAATGTTGACGGCTATCCGGGATTTTGTCAAAGACTCTTTTGGTGTACAAAAAGGCGAATCACTCCAAAGTTTGAGATTTGGAGAACTAACTATTTGGATTGAAGAAGGACCACAGGCGATACTAGCAGGAATTATCCGAGGAAGAGCGCGCCACGAATTAAGATTAGTTTTTCAAGAAGCAATAGAAAAAATTCACCTCAAGTTCAACAAAGAACTAAGGGAATTCCAAGGGGAAACAGAGCCATTTGAGGCAAGCAAGCCTTATCTAGACGCTTGCTTGGAAGTTCAGTACAAATCTCCAGCTAAACAAAATTATACTTATGCATGGACATTCTTAGGCACGATAGCGATCGCCTGCGGAATTTGGGGCTTTTTTGCTATTAGAGACCAACTTCGCTGGAATGCCTATTTAGACAAGCTCAATTCTCAGCCAGGAATTGTAGTCACCAAAACCAGTCAGGGACTGGGAAAATATTTCATTTCCGGAATGCGCGATCCGTTAGCAGTAGATCCAAAAATGCTGCTGAAACAAGCAAATATTCCTCCCAAAACAGTCATCAGTAAATGGGAGCCTTACATGTCTTTGCAGCCACAATTTGCTGCCAAAAGAGCCGAAGAGATACTTCAACCGCCAAAAAGTGTATCTCTGAAAGTTGACGAAAACGGCATTCTTAACGCCACAGGCTCTGCCCCTCCTCAATGGATTTTGTCAACACAAAAATTATGGCATTTTATTCCTGGAGTCACTCAATTTGACGACAATAATCTTCTTGAGACGGAACGTAAAAAACTGGAATCATATAAAAAGCAAATAGAACAAATAAGGCTCTTTTTCGTAGAAGGTACGACAGAGCTTTTACCCGGAGAAGACAAGAAAATGCAGAATCTGGTACTAAAAATGCAAAAGCTAATCGATACTGCCAAATATCTGCATCAGGATGTGCGTATTCAAATAATAGGACATGCAAATGCAACTGGTACAGAACAAAAAAACATAACACTTAGCCAAGCCCGCGACCAGAAAATATTAGCTTATATAACCTCTGCGGGAATTAATGCCAGCAATGTTATTACCTTAAAAGTGGATTCCCGTCAACTGTTAGAGTTAGAATTGACACAAGAAGACAAAAAATCTTTTCCCAGGGTATCTTTCAAAGTTTTTTTGGTTGATAACCCTAACTGAGCAAGTATTTATTTATGCTCCAGAAAAAGATTTGTATGGTAGGCGCCTTTGCCACAGGTAAAACAAGTTTAGTGGCGCGGTTTGTTTTCAGTATATTTTCAGAAAATTACCAGACTACCGTAGGCGTAAAAATTGATAAAAAAACAGTAAACATTCAAGATAGAGAGTTAAATTTTATCCTTTGGGATCTCTACGGGGAAGATGAATTCCAAAAGGTGCGGCTGTCTTATTTACGGGGTTCATCTGGCTATTTATTGGTAGTGGATGCAACCAGACACAACACCCTAGAAAAAGCCTTTAATCTGCAAACAAGAGTAGAAGAGACGATTGGGCGAGTTCCCTTTATTCTTGTTCTTAACAAATCAGATCTAGCAGATGAATGGGAAATTGATGCGGCTGAAATCGACGCAGTTATTCAACGTGGTTGGACTGTAATTAAAACCAGTGCTAAAACTGGGCTGGGTGTAGAAGAAGTTTTCCAAACTCTTGCTAACAACATAATGGAGGGATAGATGCTAGATATCCCCGCTCCTATTGTTACTTATGTTTTCACTTTCATGCTAGAACAACTCTCTCTAGCCTATCTTTTAGTAAATAAAGATGGTTGTTTGTCGGCTTGGGGCGGGAAGCTAGCAGCATACGGAATTACTAACCTACAAAAAGGGGAAAATGCAGCACAGCAGATTTTTTTTCTAGAGGGTCTGTTGCCATTGGATGATTTTCCCTTATTTTTACCCCAGATGAAAACCGAGTACGGAATTTGTGCTGATGTCTATATGTTTCCCTCAGAAGAAGGAGACTGGGTGTTGCTGTTAGATGCTACCAGGGAGGAAATACATCTCTCGCTCATTCAACAACAAGCAAACGATTCCAGCCTTTTGCAGGAAAAACTAAAATATTAACTTAGTAATTTATAGCTAAGAGGATGCGAATTAACGCATCCAGAGTGCTTACTGTAGAAAAATTAAATATACACAACAGCTTAATTTATTCAATTATGAGTGATATCACAGCAGACCTTTTCGCAGCATTGAATATTTTAGTATTAGAGAGACTTAATGTAGGGTCTTTTAGAATCACTGGGACTGTACCAAATTGGTTGAGGCGCTTTTGTCGTCGCCGAGTGACATCGGGCATGGAGGTGTTAATACCGGAAGAAGAGTTTCCTTTTTTAGAAAACTTTTTGATTGATGCTGAAGAATTATGGAATAACAATGGTGAAAACAAACTAAAATCTGGTTTATGGACTGATACAGATTTAAATGGTATTGAATACCACTTTGAAGCTTCAGCAATTTGCCTAAATAGCAAAAAAATATTATTAATCGAATCGTTAGATGATGAATATAAAGAAAAGCAGTCTCTTATCCAAAAAGCCAGGGTAAATAAATTAACTCATCAGCAATTAATTAAAGAAAATCAAAAAAAAGAAATTTTAATACATTGTATTATACACGATATAGCCGGACAATTAAGTGGGATTAATTGCTGTTTGGCATTGCTGGAATTTGAAAATTTGACACCTAAAGGGAAAGAACGTTTACAAATTGGTCGAAGGCAATCCTTTAAGCAAGAAATGCTTATTCGGGAAATATTGGATGCATTTTCGGCTGAGGTGCAGTCTCTGGAAGCTTTCACAGTCGATATTGAGCAAGCACCAGATGCCTTAATTTCTGCACATGAAGTTATCGAGATTTTAACTCCTACTTTTGCGCTTAACAAAATGTATTTACAGCTTGCTTCTAACGTTGACACGACAGCAAACTGGAAAGTTATTGGTGATAAATCGCGTTTGGATAGGGTGATTTCAAATCTGACAGAAAATGCTTTTCGCCACAGTCCTATGGGGTCTACTGTGACAATTAATTTACAACAAGATAGTGAATATATTGTTGTAACAGTGAATGATGAGGGTTCCGGTGTAGCGCCGGAAATGGCACAAAATTTATTTCAAAAGTTTTCCCAAGGAAGACGTAGATCGGGTAGAGCTGGACTTGGGCTTTATTTTTGCCGTATTACTATTGAACGCTGGGGAGGAACGATTGGTTATTCACCCCGTCCGGAAGGCGGTGCCCGTTTTTGGTTCCGGTTGCCAAAAGTAGGCTTAGCAAGAAGTTAGGAGTTTTAAATTACTTAAAACTCCTAATTTCTAATTAATATCCAATGAGGTGCAGCACGTCGCGAACAACGCTATAGCCTGCTAAATCCCAAAGTAAATAGG
>CAXTNZ010000184.1:0-15012 GCA_964245695.1 uncultured bacterium
GGGGGATGGGGGAAAGAATTATTCTCCTTGTCCCCCTTGTCTCCTTGTCCTTAGTCCCCTCAATTGTTAACAGTGCCAGTAAAATTAGGATTTTTGGCGGCAATTCTTGACAGAATGTAGTCGTATGTTTCCCGAAACTTAGGAACAGCTCGCATTTCCAGACGACTACCATTTCTTAGGGTTAGTACCATATCACCCCATAAGCCAATACCACGGGGAACCTTGACTATTTTGACAATTTCTGAGTAAATCACGTCGGTGCGATCGCGTCCCATCCAACCTCCAGTCAGTGTAACTCGGCGATCAGTAATGCGGTAGCGCAGCCACAACGCTCTGACAATTGCCCCAACTGTCAATGGTAAACCAACAACTGTTAACCCAATCAACACACTTATAATTAAATCCCCGATATGGGGACCACCCTCATAATAAACTTCTTCTCTAATGCCCATTGAATACCTCAGCTTGTGCCAACAACTGCTCTAATTCTTGCAGAAATTGTTCTCTTACGCACTCTTGTGCGGCTGTTGGTTTCACAACAAACACTAGCCGCCATCCTGGTGATAATTTGGGCAACAATTTATACAAAGCTGCTGCAATCTGCCTTTTGAGCCGATTGCGAACTACTGCCCGTTTACTGACTTTGGTGCTTATCGAAATGCCAATGCGTGTGCTGACAAGATTTGCTGAGTCAGTCGGTTGTGTAGTTGTGGCGGCAGCATCCAGAGAAGGCACTCTTGAAGATGACGGTCGTAAAGCTCTCAATGTTAAATAAGAACCATGACGACGAATTCCTTCCTGGAAGACTGCCTGAAAATCTTTTCGTGATTTTAGCCGATTTGCTTTAGGTAAAGCCACAGAGGTTCAGGCGATCGCCTTTCATTGCCCTAAACGCTGAGACGATGACGTCCCCTTCTTCGACGAGCGCTGATCACGTTTCTTCCATCTGGTGTCCGCATTCTGGCACGAAAACCAGAAGTTCTTTTTCTCTTACGGCAAGTGCCGCCCAAAGTTCTCTGCATACTGTTCTCCTCTTAGACGATTTCTATAAAAAGTCACAATCTCGTATTTTATCACATTATTAGGGACTGGGGACTCTTAAGAAACAGCACCATAATAATCTCTTTCAAGCGTCCAAGAGTCCAAGCGTCCCCAGTTTCTAACTTACGTTGATAATCCAGGTTCCCAGGTAACGTAGTAGTGGCACATCTCCTGGAGAGAGAACTTGGCAGTTAAAGTAGAATGTGCCGCCAAAAGCTGGATTTTGGACGTTAGACAATTCCAACACAACGTTAGTACCTGCTGGGACTGGCTGTTCTGGGAAGATTTCAATCACGCGACCTTCTTTGTCCCACTTCACCTCAGATAAAGCAACTTTCTTGTCATTGACCAGTATGTTAATCTTCTTGCGGTCAAAAGTCCCTTTGTAATAATTTGGATACTGAATGACGAATTGAGCCGCTGCCAATTTCATCTTTTTGGCGGGAATTCTCAGATTGTAGCGATCCCAGCCATTAGTTTGACCGCCAAAATCTAACCGGAAGGGCAGCTGATTTTCGCTTTTAATTCCGCTAAAGAGTGTAAATCCAGGTAAGCTCTGTGCCAAGGTAAACGCTGGGAACCCAGTCACCAAACAGCCAGTCACGGCTAAAGCCGAAAGTAAACGTCGCATTGTTAGGCTCCTCTGACAAATATAGGTTTGTTATCTAAATAACTGAGCGTTATTGTTCGTAACTAAACTTTACTACTGACTTTGTAAAAATCGACGTTAAATAGCAAGGAAAAGTGCCATTACACCTAAAGCTTTGGGTGCTGGATAAAAAAAAATAGTGATTAATTTTACTTTAAAAGGCGTGATATTTAAACGTTTTTTCAGAAAAAGCCATATTTATTTTGGGTATCTTGGGCGAAGCGCCAAAGTTATTGCAGTTAAAGTTTAAACCACAGAGAAAATGTAGATTGTGTTTCTAAATATGTACAAGTGTATCTAAATTGAAGATGTTTGTGATAAAAGTTGATCTATCAGATGAAGCGCTCGCCTGGGAATTTGCGCTAAATTCAGGAAGATAAACTTTACTCAAAGCAGGAAGCATTCAGATTTTATCGGGGAATAATCAAGCAGAGACTTTATGATGAATCTTCCGCAACGTAAAGAAAAAAAAACAAAAATTTTTCAATTGCTAAAAGAAGTTGAAGACAAAGATGCAAAATTTGGGGTTCAACATAGGATGTGCAGTATGTAGCCATGAATGCAATTGCCTAAAATTGTGACATCTGCAAGCGCCTTGCACCCCTGCTTCCTACTGGGAAAACTAACGGCTTATAGCCGCAACACACTGGCTATATCCTGCGCCGAATCCTTAAATAGGAAAAATTTGGCTTTCTTATTGCAGACAATAAGTATTTCTTTCAAGGAGATTTCATGATAATAGCGGTTGCTAAAGAAATAGAAGTTTGTGAACGTCGTGTAGCATTAATTCCTGACACCGTAGCCCGTTTGGTAAAACAAGGTTTGGAAGTGTGGGTAGAAGCGGGTGCAGGTGAGCGAGCATTTTTCCCTGATAGTGCTTATGAAGCAGCAGGAGCGAAAATAATCGCTGATACTGCCACATTATGGACTCAAGCAGACATTTTACTCAAAGTCAGCCCCCCACAAGAGCGAGAAAATGGAAGTTCGGAAATTGATTTGCTCAAAGAAGGATCTGTATTAATCAGTTTCCTCAATCCCTTGGGAAATCCCGTGGTGGCGCAGCAACTAGCAAATCGCCAGGTGACAGCTTTGAGTATGGAGATGATTCCCCGTACCACCAGGGCGCAAAGCATGGATGCTTTATCTTCGCAAGCGTCAATAGCAGGATATAAGGCGGTATTAATTGGTGCAGCAGCGTTACCAAAATACTTCCCGATGCTGACAACAGCCGCAGGCACGATCGCACCCGCGAAAGTATTTATTATGGGGGCTGGTGTAGCCGGATTGCAAGCGATCGCTACCGCTAGACGTTTGGGATCTGTTGTCGAAGCGTTTGATATTCGTCCCGCTGTCAAAGAAGAAGTGCAAAGCTTGGGAGCGAAATTCGTCGAAGTCAAACTCGAAGAAGAAACCGTCGCTGCTGGTGGTTACGCCAAAGAAATTTCTGAAGCTAGCAAACAGCGCACCCAAGAAGTTGTCGCAGAACACGTTAAAAATGCGGATATCGTCATTACTACCGCTCAAGTTCCAGGCAGAAAAGCACCACTACTGGTAACTGAAGAAATGGTAGCGCAAATGAAACCAGGTTCAGTAATTGTCGATATCGCTGCCGAACAAGGTGGTAACTGTGCTTGTACCGATCCCGGCAAAGATATTGTCTGGAATGGCGTTACTATCATCGGTCCGATTAATCTACCATCATCAATGCCAGTCCACGCCAGCCAATTGTATGCCAAGAACGTTACATCTTTGATGCAATTGCTGATTAAAGACAAAGCATTGCAAGTGAACTTTGGCGACGACATCGTTGACGCTGCTTGCATTACACATGGTGGCGAAATTCGCAACTCCCGTGTGCGAGATGCGCTACAAACTTTCAGCACTCAACAAGCAGTTAGTTAGGAAATGAATATTAACCGCAGATGTAGACGCGGAGCGGTGAAGCAGCGCGGTCTTGGGGGTTTCCCCCATGAGCGACTGCTGAACCCGAAGGGCTTCGGTGCAGGGTACGCAGATAAACGCGGATAAATACGCATCTGCACGGCAAATGCATTATTGCTGGGTAACTCTTCCATCTGCGTCCATCTGCGTTCATCTGCGGTTCCCTTCACAAAGGAGTTTTCAACACATGACAGAAGCATTAATTGCAGCTTTATTTGTATTCGTTTTGGCATCATTTACCGGGTTTGAAATCATCAACAAAATACCGCCAACGCTACACACCCCCTTAATGTCAGGCTCAAACGCCATTTCCGGAATTGCGGTACTTGGGGCGATTGTGGCTAGTGGTGCGAGAGAGACGAATCTTTCGGTAATTCTCGGTTTGATTGCTGTGGTATTGGCAATGGTTAACGTGGTGGGTGGTTTCCTCGTCACAGATCGCATGTTGCAAATGTTCAAGAAAAAGGAGATTAAGGCATGAGCGACTTTTTACCAACCGGGATTCAGCTAACGTACTTAGTCGCTGCATCCTTATTTATTCTCGGTTTGAAAAAGCTGGGTTCACCTGCGACAGCGCGAAATGGTAATGTGATTGCAGCGGTGGGGATGTTGCTGGCGATTGTGGCAACGCTGCTAGATCAGAAAGTGTTGAACTATGAGATGATTTTGTTAGGTTTGGCGATCGGATCGGTGATTGGTGCAATCGTTGCTTACAAAGTCCAAATGACAGAAATGCCCCAAATGGTGGGTTTACTCAACGGTTTGGGTGGTGCTGCTTCTGCCCTTGTGGCTGTTGCTGAATTTTGGCGTTTGCTCGATCATGGTGAAGCAATACCGCTGGATGTCAACATCTCGATGCTGTTAGATGTGTTGATTGGTGGTGTCACCTTCACGGGTAGTTTTCTCGCATTTGCCAAATTACAAGGTTTAATTAGCGGTTCCCCGATTACATTTCCGTTGCAGCAACCGTTTAACCTTTTGCTTCTCGGTGCTTATATAGCAGGCAGTGCCTATTTAATCGTATCCCCCCACAGCCTACCTGTATTTCTAGGGGTGGTTGCTGTATCTCTGGTGCTGGGTGTGATGTTTGTCATCCCCATCGGTGGCGGTGACATGCCAGTGGTAATTTCGTTGTTAAACTCGTTATCGGGGATAGCTGCTGCTGCTGCTGGTTTCGTGGTGATGAACAATATGTTAATCATCGCTGGTGCTTTGGTGGGAGCATCTGGTTTAATCCTTACCGAGATTATGTGTAAGGCAATGAACCGCTCTTTATTTAGTGTGCTGTTCAGTGCTTTTGGTTCAGCGTCTGCGTCTGGTGGTGGTGCTGGTAGTGGTAGTACAGTTGATCAAACTGTTCGCAGCATCGATCCAGAAGAAGGAGCGATGATGTTGGGTTATGCTCGTTCTGTGGTAATTGTACCCGGTTATGGGATGGCGGTTGCTCAGGCACAGCATAGTGTGCGCGAGTTGGCAGATCAACTTGAGCGCATGGGTGTTGATGTTAAGTATGCGATTCACCCGGTTGCAGGGAGAATGCCGGGACATATGAATGTGTTGTTGGCTGAGGCGAATGTGCCTTATACTCAGCTTCACGACATGGAGGATATTAATCCTCAGTTTGAGCAAGCGGATGTGGCTTTGGTAATTGGCGCGAATGATGTGGTAAATCCGGCGGCGCGAAGTGATGCAAATAGCCCAATTTATGGTATGCCGATTTTGGAAGTTGATCGGGCAAAGCAAACGATTGTAATTAAGCGCGGGATGAGTACGGGTTTTGCCGGTGTAGATAATGAGTTGTTCTACAAGGATAAAACAACCATGCTCTTTGGTAGCGCGAAGGATATGGTAGCGAAGTTGGTTTCGGAAGTGAAGCAGCTTTAACGAACCGCCAAGATGCCAAGGGCGCAGAGGAAGAAAAGAACTAGAGAGTTGCCTTGCCTTGAGATTTTCAAATCTTAAGGCAAGTTTTTTAGTCAAGGAAAGAATCTGAAAATTAGGCTAATCACTTTGAATTACGCCAAAAAGCTCCAATATGATGACCATCTAGGTCTTTGACAGAAGTACTATAACAGTTGTCTTCTCTTAAGCCTGGTTTTTCAATTTCGGTAGCTCCATTTGCTATGGCAGCCGCAAAAAATGTATCTACAGCACTCTGATTTTTAGCTGGGAAACTAGACGAACTAGTAAAAAGTTGGGTAGTTCCTGAAGAATAGTCTGGGGTTTCAATAATTGACAAAACTTTTGAGTCTTCGTCGAAACAATATTCCGCTTTCCTTCTGCCGTTTGCTTCAAAGTTGTTACAGCGAGTAAAACTTAGTGCTGTCATTGTAGCATCATAGAATACTAAGCTGCGCTCAAAATCAGATACGAGCAACACAGTGGATATGTTCATTGTAAATGTCATTTTTTTATTTTATAAGTAAATTTATTTAAACTAAATCTTGCAAAACCAAAGCTTTTTGGGAAAGACAACTTTAAGCTAAATCCTTATTGCATTGAGGACAATGATAAATTGAGGCATTAGCATCTGTGCTGAAAGCCATATTGCAAAAAGGACAAATAGCCATAGGATGATGGCATTGTTCACAGCCTATAACATCAACAGCATCTGTTGCACTAAGTAAATCTACAAAGGATTTTCCTTTAGTCCAAAAAGTTTTAGTCACACTAGAAAATATCGCAAATGCAACATTAATATCAAAGTACTGATGATTAAAAAGACGCTCTTTTTGACAGATAGGGCATACTCCTTTCCATACAGATTCTAATCTTTTACCAGAACCTTCATGTAAAGTAACCTTTATGATAGACATTAATACACCTGACTCTCAGATTTATGTTTTTTATTATACTTTATATCCCTTTGTAAGTCCTTGGAGTTTTAGGCGATCGCCTAAAACTCCACCATGTGATCGCCTCCTTTTCCCTCTGCGTTCTCTGCGCCTCTGCGTAAAATAAAAAAGGCGATCGCCTGCAAAATCTCTATTAAGCGATCGCGAAGTGACTCGCTTGTTTTGTATCGAGCCTTTTGTTTCACTCCCCATAAAGCATCGCCCCGATTTGCTCCTTAAGTGCGATATCCTGGGATTACCAAGTGTCTACACCTGACAATGCCGAAGAAAATCAGGGAACTCAAACAAATGTTGCGGCAAGCGAATTTTGCAGAAATCCCAGGTAAAGGAAGTCATACAAACTGGATACATCCTTTATATGTGGGAAAACTGACGGTTTCTGGTAAAGACAGTTCAGACGCTAAACGCTATCAAGAAAAAGACGTTCAACAAGCAATTCAACAAGTAGAAGAAAAACAGCAGGGGAATCAGGAAGATGAGCAAATTTAAATATCAAATGCTGATTCAATGGTCTGATGAAGACAACTGTTTCTTAGTCGGATTTCCCGATTTCCCCGGACAGCCTTTTCGGACGCATGGCGATACTTATGAGGAAGCTGTTGCAAATGGTGCTGAGGCATTAGAGTCACTGATAATGGCTTATAAAGCTACTGGAGAAGCACTTCCAGAACCGACCGTTTGTAAGGTGGCTTAAAGTTTATTGAAAAGCGATCGCCTAATTGCACCTTCACAACAAACGCGATCACCCTTTCAGTGAGTAAGACTTAAGACAACAGCTAATGCTTGAGAAACAACTTGCATTTCTAAATCAGAGAGTTGACCTAGTTTTCTCACTAATCTTGTTTCTGACACTGAGCGAATTTGAAAAGTATCTACACCAGAAACTTTGACTAAACCGTTCTCTGTACTAGGTTCCAACCGCACCATCCAAGGTCTGACTGCATATCTTTCTTTCCAATCTCTGAGTGGAACAATAACCTTCAAAGGTAAAATCCCGATAGCATCATCATTAACTATGATGCAAAGACGTTTTTTGCTAATTTCTGTCCCCACTGTTGGATCTAAATTAACTAACCAAACTTCACCTCTGTACATAAATCTCTGAGTTATGTAGGTCTTCATCTGGATAGTCGTAAAAGTCTTCTCCCTCTAGGTCAGAGAATATATTCAGGTACCCACCAGGTGCATAGTCTGAAATGGCTGTGATTGCGGCTAGTACCAATAAGCGTTTTTGCTCATCTTTGGTGAGTGAATGTTGTTCTTTAATAACTAGTTGCAAAGCTGATTCAGCTATTTTCAGGCGATCGCTTATACTCAGGTTTGGGAGTGTTTGCAGAATTTCTTTGGTTTCCATGTTTATTCATAGAGCCGCTTATACTACTAATGCTAATTAAATATTGCGTTTATCGTGTGCGATCACAAACACCAAGTTTTCTCTCACAAAGGCGATCGCCTGATTTCACCTTCACAACAAACGTGATCGCCTAACCTAACTTTATCAAGAATGCGTTCACAAAGTGACTCCGCAGGAGTATCGCGTTAATTATTGATGTGCTTCCATATATGCTCGCTCGTAGCGCGTTCATCTGCGTCTGATATCCGCTTCCTCGTGCTTTAAACCATTCCAAAACATCACTATCAACCCGCAATGTCACCTGTACTTTGTTGGGAGTAGACTTTAAACCACGACGCACAACACCGGAAGCAAACATCTCTGGTGTTACTTGCGAGCAATCTGAAAGGTTAATATCTTCATCTTTCATCGCATCCAAGCGTTCCTAATCAGTCTGCGATTTGTGGGAAATATCTGATTTCTTCATTTTTTGTTGCCTTCCTTGCAGAAATTATACGTATCAGGTTGTCTCGTTCAGTATGGACAACAGCAATAACCCGTCCCTCAATTAGTCCAAATTTAATAAAACGCTCTTCTCCATAATCAAAACGGTCATCTTCAACCGTTACCGTGTCACCCTCAAATACTGCTTCCACATCAATAAAGTCGATTTTATGCTTACGGATATTGGCAAGTCTTTTATTTTCATCTTATTCAAACTCCGTAGCACCAAACTACAAATTGTAGTTACACTAAACCGAAATCGTAGGCGGTTGAAAACATTTTTAAAGAAAACTCAATATAAACATCATGGTGAGTGAAGCAGGTTATGAAGAGAATTGCGTTCACCTAACCTAGCTTTACCTATAAGTGCGTTCACGTAAAGCCTTCTCTTCTCCTTCAAAGACGCTCCGCGAACGAGAAGCTTCTGAAACAGAGGCTGACGCTCCTTGCGTCGCTACCGCTTCGCTAACGCCAACGCCAACGGCATGGCTACGCTTACCGCGCAGCGTGTCCCCAGGACTTAGTGACTCCGTAGGAGTATCGCGTAACCTAATTTTACCCGTCAGGCGTTCACAAAGTAACTCAATCATGAGTATCACCTTTAACTTTATCGGGAATGCGATCGCAAACACAAATTTTCAGGGAAATGCGATCAAAGTTATTTGCCTAAGTCCTAAGTTTAGAGAATCTTTCTTTGGGAAATTGATATTTGTGTCAGGTTTGATTAGATTATGAGAAAAATATGAAAATACTCAACCGCAAAACAAATGGCTATCCCGGAAAACAAACCCAGCCTACCAGAAGTTCACCGCAGCATTAGAGTTCCCAACAGCAAGGGTTTCTGGCGCAAGATGCTGGCTTATGCGGGACCTGGATATCTCGTGTCAGTGGGATACATGGACCCTGGAAACTGGGCGACGGACATCGCTGGAGGGGCAAAATTCGGTTACGCACTGCTAACCGTGATTATGCTTTCTAACTTGATGGCGATTTTAATGCAGTCGCTGTGTGTACGGTTGGGAGTAGCGACGGGGCGAGATTTAGCACAGAGTTGTCGAGACTACTTCAGTCCCAGGGTGAACTTTTGTTTATGGGTGCTTTGTGAGATAGCGATCGCTGCTTGTGACTTAGCGGAAGTTCTGGGAAGTGCGATTGCACTACAATTACTATTTGGCATTCCTCTGAGTTGGGGTGTGTGCATCACTGCACTCGATGTAATTGTATTGCTACTACTACAACATAAAGGCTTTCGCTATACAGAAGCTGTGGTAATCATGTTAGTGGCAACAGTAGGCATCTGCTTTGCGGCGGAAATTATCTTTTCTCGTCCTGACTTTGGTGGAATTGTATTAGGTTATGCTCCCAAAATAGAAATTTTGCAGAACCCAGAAATGCTCTACATTGCTATCGGCATTTTAGGGGCAACGGTGATGCCACACAACTTATATCTACATTCCTCAATTGTGCAAACGCGGGATTGGGAACCAACAATTAAAAAGAAATGGGAAGCAATTAAGTTCAGCACAATTGATTCAACAGTAGCTTTGTTTTTTGCATTGTTTATCAACTCAGCAATTTTGATTGTCGCCGCTGCCACTTTTCATTTTTCTGGTAATCAGGATGTGGCAGAAATTCAAGATGCGTATAAATTGCTTTCTCCCTTATTGGGTGTGAATGCTGCTAGCGCGATTTTCGGCTTGGCATTACTCGCTTCTGGTCAAAGCTCAACGCTAACAGCAACCTTAGCCGGGCAAATTGTCATGGAAGGATTTCTTAATTTGCGCCTGAAACCTTGGTTGCGTCGATTGGTGACGAGGTTAATTGCGATTGTTCCAGCTTTGATTTCAATCGCTTTATTTGGAGAAAAAAGTACAGGTGAATTATTAATTTTTAGTCAAGTTGTTTTAAGTTTACAGCTATCGTTTGCGGTGGTGCCATTGGTGATATTTACGAGTGATCGCCGCTTAATGGGTAAGTTTGTCAATCCTTTTTGGCTAAAGATTTTATCTTGGTTATCCGCTATTATAATTGTTAGTTTAAATGCTTGGTTATTAGTACAAACTCTTTTTGACTTGCTCTCTCATAGTTCCTAGATAGAATGGCGATATGCACACAACGTTTATTTGATTGCAGCTAAACATCTAACTCAAGCAAATCTAACCGAAGCCATCATAACAGGTGCAATTCTCCTAGATGGAAAAGTACACAGCAAAATGAATTTGTGGAAACAAACAGGTCTTTTCTGAGAAACCTTAACTCGAAAATTCATGTGATAATGGCTCGAACTAGCTAAAGGACACAAAGCAATGGCACAGTACGAACGCTTGATTCTCATGGCAGAGGATGAACTGACACAGTACAGCACTGATGCCCGTAAAATCGAAAAACTTCGGCAAAAGATTGGTCTTTCGGTGTCTGCTAAAGAACAACAACAGGTCAAAAAAACTCTTCTTGCAGAGATGCCTACCGATGCCATCAGTCAACTTGTGGAACAACAACGCCAGACCATAGCACTGCCTTTTTGGGGCATTGCAGGTCTGGGGTTACTGCTAGGGATTTCTTTTATGCAGCCGTTAGACTTGATTGCTACCGTCGCTGGTACGGCGATCGCTATAAACTTACAAAAATGGGGCTGGAAACTGCAAGCCAAACGTTTGGTTTTACAAACACTGGAAGATATCGAACAGCGAAGCCGTAAACCTGATTCGGCATAATTTAGAATGCTGCCGGAGATAAGAAGCAAAAATAAATAACTCTGCTTGCTTCTACACCTACTTTTGAAGATTGTAGTTTTTTATATGCCCCTGATTGGTGGAGGTGTACCAAAAAATTTCGCTCAGGATACGGTGGTAGCTGCCCAATTGCTGGGATTTGAAACGAGTATGCACAAGTACACCATTCAAATTACCGTAGCTGATGAACGAGATGGTGCTTTATCTGGTTCTACACTCAAAGAGGCTCATTCTTGGGGTAAGGTAAATAAGGCGTAAGCGTTCAGATGGTATTTTCTGAGGCGACTGTAGCATTCCCTTTGGTTGCAGGATATGCCTATGGTAAAGGTAACTGGCGCGATCGCCAACCTCATCAATTAGCCCAGTTGTTCAATAAATCTCAACCCAAGGTAGCGATCGCATAGAAGTTTTCCATCTTGGTTCCGGGGGCATTTTCGCCCCCGGAACATTGCATCTATCCACCTTTAGCATTTATCACGCCACTGGCTCCCCTATCCCCATTTACACCAAATAACTAGTATTCGGCACAATCGGAAAGAACGCATACTCATACCAAGCAGTCCAGATGAAACTGCGAATCCAGCGCTGGCGCTTTTCGGGACTTAATTCATATTCAAACGCACCGCGAGATGCATCAATTGAAGAGAGATGCGAATTACAACCGCAGCCGTGTTGGTAAGTAAAACCATACTTGGAGGCAATGCTTTGCACCTTCATCTGAATAGCAAAGACCTTTCCGGCGTGAAGCACAGCATCCCACGATCGCTTGTGTTCTATATCGCGCTTGTCAAACCGTAAGGCTCGCTCTTCAAACACATGATCCCGATAAATTGGAGCTAGATGCACATGGTAGAAGCTGGCTGGTAGTTCATAACCAAACTCACCAAATAGTTCCATTCCAATGCGAGCCACTTTTACCTCATTGGCGTAGTCTGCCTTCTTTGACTCAACATCATGTAGGATTTCTTCAAAGTTTGGATAGTTGTGAGTCAAAAAGTCGTGCCCGTAAAATTCAAGGGTTTCCTGTGCCAGCTGCCCAAATAGCTGAGAGAACGATAGTTTAAAGTGAGCCAGTTCTGGGCGATCGCTAAACAAGTCTACATCACCATGTTGCAACTTGTATTGGAATAGCTGCGCCATCTCAACATAGTTCTGTGGATTAGAAAGTCCGATACTTGCCGTTCCCTTAGCAATATCTTGCCACACAGAGGGTAGTTGAGAAACACTAACCGCATTTTCCCCAGCAATGACTGCAACATCAGGAGCTTCGAGAAGCTGCATATGCTATCTCCTTTAAGACTTTAATCAGCACTTTACCGCAAGGGATATAGCCGCGACAAGCCCAACGGGATCGCCAGGGTCGGGAAGACCGTCTCAGAGCTAAGAAGTGCCCCTAACGGGATATTTTACTAGGTGTCAGCAACTCTTGCGTCAAAACCTACGCATTTGGCTCATCCAAATGTTCTGCTAAAGAGCTATATAACTTAATGATATGACTGTCAGCCAAACTGTAATAAACATTTCGACCTTCTCGGCGATAGCTGACTAAACGCATAGCTTTTAATAACCGCAGCTGATGGCAAACGGCTGATTCCGTCATTTTCGTCAACGCTGCTAAATCACAAACACACAGTTCAAGGTTTGCCAAAGCTGATACTAGGCGCAGACGGTTCGGATCTGCTAGTACCCCAAAGAGTTCTGCCATCTCCTGCGCTTTGTCTGTTGGTAAAATTTGTGACTGAGCTAAATGGACATTATCTAGATGTACCAGATAAGTGTCACAAGTGGGCGCGTCAGTACTCTGTAGTACTTCTTTTTCTAGCTTTGAAGTGCGCTTGTTCATCCCTTTTTTGGCTTTGAGGCAATGGTAATCAATCTCAATATTAACTATAAATACAATTATTACACAACTGAACAAATATTCAGTTGTTTCCTTAAAATCATGAATTTATTGATGACGATTTTGGTGGTTTTAAATGACGAACAGCAGCACGCTCAAGCCGCAGGACTGAATTACGCGAATGTCCCTCTGAATCCTTCAGAAGCAAACCCAGAGTTAGTTGAAAAAGCAATTTGGGAAATAGAAAATTTACCAAAACCAGTATTAATTCACTGTGCAGATGGCGCATTCTTCAACAGCGATCGCTTTAATCGCCCTTTGGAAAAACCGAAAGCTATATTGGAAAAAGCTTCGGGTGTGATTATTGCAACACCGATTTACAAAGCAGCATACACAGGTGTCCTGAAAGCCTTTTTGGATTTGTTACCGCAGAGAGCGCGATTCCGGAAAAGTCATACTCCCACTCGCCACAGGTGGGACAATCGCTCATTTATTGTCAATAGAATATGCTTTGAAACCTGTGCTGTCAGAATTAGGAGCGCGGCACATACTAAGCACTATTTACATCTTAGACAAGCAAATCCAAATACAGCAAAAGCGGAGTATCCAGCTAGATGCATTTATTTGAGCAGAGGTTACAGGATGTTGTGCATGATTTAGTAAAAGCGCTGAATATTTCTCCAGTGACAAAAGAAGTAGCGATCGCTTGGAAACGGCTGCCAATCCAAACCCTGCGGTCATATTAGAAACCCAAGAACTCACACGCCGTTTTGACAAATTCACCGCTGTTGACGGTTTGAATATCTCTATCAATCAGGGTGAAGTATTTGGCTTGCTCGGTCCAAATGGCGCAGGCAAAAGTACAGCGATTAAGATGTTGACAACGCTGCTACCGCTTGCGTGCTGGACGGGCATCCATCGCTGGCTATGATGTAACTCATCAGCAAAATGCCGTTAGAAGAGCGATCAGCTATGTACCCCAGGCTCTTTCTGCGGATGGCAGTCTTACAGGCTATGAAAATCTCTTAATCTTTGCCAAGGTGTATGATATTCCGTATTCGCAACGCAGACAGCGCATTCGTGATGTGCTGGCGTTTATGAATTTGGAAGAAGCAAGCGATCGCGGGAGTGAGAACTTACTCTGGGGCGTTGCATGCGGAGAGGGATGATTTAAGGTGGCACAGGTACAACTCCATCTTTGGTGGTAGTGTAGTAGCAATCTTATAGATAGCTTCTGCATTTCCTCTGATGCGTGAATAACAAAGAGTTTTTCGCTCTCAGGCGTGCCAAAGAATGTCTTAATCTGGTATTTTCTCACATCACGAGTGTCATATAGGTTTTCTTAACTATGTGGTCACAATCATCGATAAAACATGGATAAACCGCATAACCGTCTGTAACAATCGAAAAAACAATGCCAACACTTAATAATCTTCCATAATTTTTCAAACGTTTGGGAACAAAGGTCTCCCAACACATACGCTAAAATACCCGCAGTGCCCTTGTTTACGTCTGTCCACAACCATATCTTATTTTTTTTTACCGACAAAAGTCTCTAACTCATCAACTTGGGCAATAAGAGTGAATATCTGAATATTCTGGAGCATCCGCTAAAAGACTCGCCGCTTTTTTTACCCAATTAATTATGGTGTTATGGTTAATTCCAGTGGTTCGTTCAATGGCACGAAAACCTATGCCATTTACATACATTTTCAGACATTGCTGTTTAATTTCATCGGAATATCCCTGGGAGTAATAAGATTCCACGAAGAATGCGATCGCATTCACGGCATATGTAGTGAGCGTTTACCACGCCTATGACCGTTCTTGCGCTCTTTGGGTAGATGCACAGTCAGGACATTTCATCCCTCTCCGCATGCAACGCCGCGTTTGGGTAGCAGGACAAAACCCTTCGCATGACTTTGGACGACGTACAACTTCTAAAATCCAACGGTAAGTGTCCATAACCCATTTCATAAACCCCTGAAGAAAGATACCCAGCATCAACCCAGATACAAACCAGGCGATTCAAGCGCTCGCTAATTCTCTGCTTCGCTGGCGCGAATATAGCGGTTCTTGGTTGAGTCCAACACACTCTGGTAAAATTTGACCAGAGT
>CAXTNZ010000185.1:0-14952 GCA_964245695.1 uncultured bacterium
TACCTATCGCTTGAAGTTTGAGCTTTTACGCAAGAAATTAAAAAATTTTTTTTCTGGTTGCCCAAACTTGGGGTAAGTTAAGCCTCGAAAGCGCCTCTGGTAATGGCGCTTATTGCTCTTGGTATGTTTTTCTCGTCAAAAGGCGATCGCCGCAAACAGACGCGCTAAATTGTAGATAGTACCAGTTTGAAGCTATTCCCCTTTTCCCCTTTTGCGGATGTAATTTTTTCACAAACATTGCTATTAAGGAAGCATGGGATGATAGGGAGGTGCAAAAATAAGGCAAAAGGTAAAAGGAAGGCGTTGCTGAGTCACTGTATGAAAAGCTCACGCAAAGGCGCAAAGGCGCAAAGAGTAAGAGTTTCAGATGTTGAATATTTCAATTTCATATCCGCGCTTCAGCAACGCCAAGAAAAAACTGTCAAAAGACAACTATTGAAACAAGCTACCCGGAAAAACTAGAGCAAGGTTACATTATTGAGTGATTTAAAAAAGATTAATAATGAAAGCTTTAGATAATAATAACGAAGCTGCAAGACTAGAAGCCCTTCGCCAATATCAAATTCTTGACACTGAACCCGAAGAAGCCTACAACAATATTGCCCAGTTAGCTGCCTTTATTTGTAATGCTCCCATAGTCTTGGTCAATTTTATTGATGAAAATCGTCAGTGGTTTAAGGCAAAACTAGGTTTAGACTGCACAGAAATGTCTCGTAGTGTTGGCTTATCTTATCTTTGCCAAGAGCGACGTGAGACTGTGGTGATTCCGGATACTTTGGCTCATGAGCAGTTTGCTAATAATCCGGTAGTAACAGGCTATCCCTTTGTGCGGTTTTATGCAGGTGTCCCCCTGATTACCCCAAAGGGAGATATGGTAGGAACCCTCTGCGTTATTGATAATGAGCCACGAGAAATCAGCCAAAAACAAGTCGAGGCGCTTGAGGCTCTAAGCCGCCAAGTCATCAACGAACTGGAGTTAAGACATAATTTAGCTGAGGTATCCCGTGTTGCCGAGGAACTAAAGCGTACTGAAGACAAACTGGCGCAAAGCGAGAATCTTCTGCGGACAATTATTGAGTCAGAACCAGAGTGTGTGAAATTGCTTGCTAAAGATGGCACACTGCTCAACATGAACCCAGCTGGGCTGAGGATGATAGAAGCTGATTTTCTCAATCAAGTACAGGGACAATGCATTTATCCCATAGTCGCGGCTGAGCATCGTCAAGCTTTTATAGCGCTGACTGAGAGGGTTTTTCAAGGCGAATCAGGGATACTGGAATTTGAAATTACTGGACTTAAGGGCAACCGTTGCTGGCTAGAAACCCACGCCGTCCCCCTCCGCAATGCTAACGCGGAAATCATTGCCCTGCTGTCAATCACGCGCGACATTACCGAACGCAAGCAAACTGAAGCATCCTTGCGCGAGAGCGAACAACGCCTGAGGCTAGCATTGCAGGCGGCTAAACTTGGCTCTTGGGAGCTAGATTTGAAAACAAGCGAGTTGTCTGCATCTAACCAATTTAAGGCAAACTTCGGTTTGCCAAGCGAAGCTGAGCTTTCCTATAATGCCTTGCACGAACGCATCCATCCTGACGATCGCGCCTACATGCAAAAGCGTGTGAGACAATCTCTGGAACAACGAAAAGATTATGAGGCAGAATACCGAAATATCTGGTCTGATAACAGCGTTCACTGGGTATTAGCGCGGGGGCGTGCAAGCTACGAGGCTGATGGTAGTCCTACGAGGATGATTGGTGTCACACTTGACATTACCGAGCGCAAGCTTGCTGAAGAAGAATTAAAGCGTCAAAACCAGCGCTCGCAACTGTTTGCGGAAATCACCTTGAAAATTCGTCAATCTTTACAACTTGAGGAAATTCTCCAAACTACTGTCACCGAAGTCCAAAAGCTGCTAAACGCCAATCGCGTTGTCATCTATCGTCTGTGGACTGATGGTTCGGGAACTGTGGTGCAAGAGGCAGTAGAGCCTGATTATCCTCCGGTTTTAGGACAAAACACCTCCGATACCTGTTTTCCAGAAGAATATCAACAAGCGTATCGTCAGGGAAGAGTTAGTGCGATCGCTGATATTACAAAAGCAAACATTCAACCTAACCATAAGGAATTTCTCTTAAAATATGGCGTAAAAGCAAACCTGGTAGTGCCGATTCTACTTAGAGAAAATCTTTGGGGTTTGCTAATTGTCCATCAGTGCGACACCGAACGACAGTGGAGTAACCTAGAAATTGAGTTGTTACAACAGTTGGCAAACCAAATTGGTATTGCTTTGGCTCAGGCGCAATTGTTGTCACAAGAAACCCGCCAACGCGAGGAGTTGGCTCGTTCTAATAGCGAATTGGAACAGTTTGCTTACGTCGCTTCTCATGATTTGCAAGAGCCATTGCGGATGGTGACGAGTTATTTACAGCTACTACAGCGACGATACAAAGGTTCGCTTGATGCCAAAGCAGATGAGTTCATCGACTACGCTGTAGACGGAGCAGTACGGATGCAGGCACTAATCAACGATTTGCTGAGCTTTTCGCGTGTCAACACTCGTGGTCAACCGTTTGTGCGAGTTGATTGTAGTACTGTTTTCCAGCGGGCGATCGCTAATCTCAAAATTGCTATTGAAGAAAGTGGCGCAATTATAACTCACGATCCTCTACCGGAAGTGATGGCTGATGCCACCCAATTGACGCAAATATTTCAAAATTTGATCGGTAATGCGATCAAATTCCGTAAGGAAGTTCCCCTGCAAATTCATATTGGGGTAGTTAAGGAATCAGAAAACGAATGGCAATTCTCGGTACGCGACAATGGAATTGGCATTGAAGCGCAGTATAGCGATCGCATCTTTGTGCTATTTCAGCGTTTGCACGGTAGAAGTATGTATCCAGGTACAGGTATTGGGCTAGCAATTTGTAAGAAAATTGTAGAGCGCCACGGCGGACGTATCTGGGTTGAGTCCGAATTGGGCAAAGGCTCGATTTTCTACTTTACAATTCCAAATACAACAGGTAAGCGATCGTGAATATTACACCAACGATTATGCCGATAGAGGTTTTGTTAGTAGAAGATAATCCTGGGGATGCTTTACTCACCAAAATAGCCCTTGAAGACAGCAAAATCTCTGTTAACCTGAATGTGGTCGAGGATGGAGTCGAGGCAATGGCATTTTTGCGAAAACAAGGAAAATATATTAAGGCGCCGCATCCAGATATAATGTTGCTGGATTTGAATTTGCCAAGAAAAGACGGGCGGGAGGTACTTGCAGAACTTAAAGCTGATGAAAATCTCAAGCGAATCCCTGTAGTCGTTTTGACGACCTCCCAAGCGGAAGAAGATATCCTTAAGGCTTATAACCTCGCCGCAAATTGTTACATCAGTAAACCAGTAGACTTCGATCAATTCGTGAAGATTGTACAGTCTATAGAAAACTTTTGGTTTACCATCGTCAAACTGCCACCGGAGTAAATATAAATAACATGGCAGATCAACCCATCAAAGTTTTGTTGGTTGAAGATAACCCTGGTGATGTCCTTTTATTGCAGGAATTTTTATCAGATGTCACCTCTGCTAAGGTGAACTTGATCCCAGTGGAGCGGGTTGAGGAGGCACTAAATTGTCTAGAAAAAGAAAGCTTTGATGTCATTTTGCTAGACCTCTCGCTCCCGGATAGCCAGGGTCTGGAAACCTTTGTCAAAATTCATTGTCAGGTTCGAGCCATTCCCATTATCGTGCTGACAGGTTTAGATGATGAAACTATAGCAACTAAGGCAGTGCAAGAAGGAGCGCAAGATTATTTGCTCAAGGGGCAAGTCAGTGGAGACTTGCTGGTGCGTTCTATGCGCTATGCAATTGAGCGTCAACGGGGAGAGGAAGCACTGCGCCAGAGTGAGGAGCGATTTCGCCAGCTAGCAGAGAACATCCAAGAAGTCTTCTGGATGTCAAAACCGCAGGAACGTCAGCTACTCTACGTTAGTCCCGCCTACGAAAAAGTTTGGGGACGCTCATGTGAAAGCTTGTATGCTAATTCTCAAGGCTGGATGGAGGCGATTCATCCACAGGATCTTCAGCGTGTGAAGACAGCCTACTTAGAGAAATCACTTCAGGGAGACTACGACCAGGAGTATCGTATTCTCCGACCGGACAAGTCGATTCGTTGGATTCGAGACCGTGGCTTTCCGATCAAAAACAACTCTGGAGAAGTTGACCGCATTGCCGGCATTGCAGAAGATATTACTGATCGCCAGCTTGCTGAAGAGAAAATCCGCGAACAAGCAGCATTGCTTGACATTACAACAGACGCAATTTTTGTGCGAGATTTAGAGAACCGCATTTTATTCTGGAACAAAGGCGCGGAGAATCTTTATGGCTGGCTGGCAGAAGAAGCTGTGGGAAAGAATGTCACCGAGCTTTTGTACAATGAAGTTCCACCCGAAATCGAAACGGCTGTTTTAACCGTCATCGCTCAAGGTAAGTGGCAAGGTGAAATATCTAAAGTTACCAAAGCTGGTAAGGAAATTTTAGTTGCAAGTCGCTGGACTTTGGTGTGCGATGAAAGCGCAAAGCCCAAATCAATTCTCACTGTTGACACAGATATTAGCGAGAAAAAACACCTAGAAGCGCAATTGTTTCGCGCCCAACGCCTGGAAAGTATTGGCACCCTAGCAAGTGGTATCGCCCACGACTTAAACAATATTCTCACACCAATTCTGGCGATCGCTCAACTGTTACCACTAAAATTCCCCAATGTTTACGAGGAAAACGATCGCCTGCTGACTATACTAGAAGATAGCGCCAAACGCGGAGCAGATCTAGTTAAGCAGGTGTTGTCGTTTGCACGCGGTGTTGAAGGCAAGCGCATGACTTTGCAACTCAGGCATCTGATTCGGGAAGTTGCCAAGATTATTAAAGAGACGTTTCCTAAATCCATTGAAGTCTGCGTTGATTTACCGCAAAATTTGTGGACGGTTTTTGGAGATAGTACACAACTCCATCAGGTGTTGATGAATCTCTGCGTTAACGCTCGCGATGCCATGCCTGATGGCGGTACTTTAAGTATCTCTGCGGAAAATCTGTTTATTGATGAAAATTATAGTCGCATGAACTTGGAAGCCAAAACCGGACCATACACTGTGATTACAATTGCGGATACTGGAATTGGCATTCCTGGAGAAATTATAGATAGAATTTTCGAGCCTTTTTTCACAACCAAAGAAGTTGGCAAAGGTACGGGACTGGGGCTTTCTACTGCGATCGGCATCATTAAAAGCCACGGTGGTTTTGTAAAAGTAGATAGCGAGGTGCGCGGTGGCACTCGCTTTCAGGTGTACTTACCTGCTGTGCAGGAAGTGGAAACACAAACCCAAGAAGATTTGGCACCGCTTGATGGCAGTGGAGAATTGATTTTGGTTGTGGATGATGAACAGTCGATTCAAGACATTATTAAAGCCTCACTGACAGTTCACAACTACAAAACTCTGATTGCCAATGATGGAATTGAGGCGATCGCTTTATACGTTCAACACAAAAACGAAATCAGTGCAGTTCTCATCGATATGATGCTACCTACACTTGATGGTTTAACTACCATCCGTACCTTGCAAAAAATCAACCCACAGGTAAAAGTTATTGCTACCAGCGGACTTATATCCAGCAGTAAGCTAGCGGCAGTGTCTAGCATTGGGATCAAAACATTTTTGCCGAAGCCTTATACTGTAAAGGAATTATTGCACACCTTACAGAAGGTTCTCAACTGAAAATAAGGCAACCATGCTGAAAAGGTAAGAATTTTCATTGCTGCTGGTGCCGATTCCGTCATGTCGCCTCATCGGATAATCCCTAGGGAAGTTTGGTTTGTCATGAGTGCTAAGCGCGTAGACGCGTGCCTAGCAGATTCAATCTCTGGCATGGTGTCGGAGTATGAATCTTAACGCTACATTGATAAAGCTTGCTTTTATAATTGTAAAAATTAATATAATGCTCTTACTATGAGCACTACCAAACCTCTAAAAAAATCTTATACACGAAACCGTCGGCGTGAAAATGACTGGCGGTTATTTTTGCGCTTAGTACCCTATGCCCGTCGGCGTGGACGACTACTGGCGCTTTCGATGTCGCTACTCGTGCCGATCGCGGTAGCCGGTGCGATGCAACCCTGGCTAATTGGACAGGCTATTTCCCTAATTCGCTCTGAACCTAGCACTTACGCGTTTTTCAGAAATCGCCCTCTAATGCAAGGGCTAAATATCATTGAAGTATTGTTGCTGGTGACGGTGAGTATAAACCTGATATTTACGGGTTTCCAGGGCTATCTGGTGCAGAAGCTAGGACAACAAATCACCGCCGAAATTCGCCAGGACTTATTTCATCATGTAACATCTTTGGCGGTACGTTTTTTTGACCGCACGCCTGTAGGTAAATTAATTACCAGGCTCACCAGCGATGTGGAAGTGTTGGGAGATGTCTTTTCCACTGGGGCGATCGGCATTGTCTCAGATTTGTTTTCTATGCTGGTGATTCTCGGTTTTATGTTTTCTATCCAGTGGAAACTCGCTTTGTTGCTGCTGTTCATGCTGATACCAATCAGTAGCTTAGTTATTTTCTTTCAGCAGCAGTTTCGCAAGGCTAATTACAAAGTGCGGGAAGAACTTTCTGCCCTTAATTCTCAACTGCAAGAAAACATTACCGGGATTAATGTGGTGCAGTTGTTCCGCAGGGAAAAATTTAATGCCCAATTGTTTCGTAATACAAACAACGATTACGTTAGGGAAGTCGATCACACCATCTTTTTTGATTCAGCCGTTTCGGCT
The DNA here is from genome assembly GCA_964245695.1 of uncultured bacterium. Lineage (GTDB taxonomy): Bacteria > Cyanobacteriota > Cyanobacteriia > Cyanobacteriales > Nostocaceae > Hassallia. The sequence goes on from CAXTNZ010000185.1 coordinate 6,819, forward strand.
ACATTGGAATGGATTGCTTTGGTAGCGATCGCAGCTGTTCTCTGGATGGGTGGTTGGTTATTGCTGGACAAACAGTTGACTTTTGGAACATTATCTGCGTTCATTTTTTATGCCCAGCGATTGTTCGATCCTTTGCGACAATTTGCGGAAAAATTCACCACAATTCAAGCTGGTTTCACTGCGATTGAGCGGGTTAGCGATATTTTAGATGAACCGATAGAAATAAGCGATCGCGCCAATCCGCGATACTCCTTTTTAGATTCGGAATTCGGTTACATCGACGATATCGTAGACAACCTGAATTCTCAAATACCAATTGAGAAGTCAGCCAGAGGAGAAATCCGCTTTGAACATGTCTGGTTTGCCTATAAAGATGATGAATACGTCATTAAAGACTTAGACTTTACCATTCATCCGGGGGAAAAAATAGCATTAGTTGGTCCCACAGGTGCAGGTAAAAGTTCGATTATCCGTCTTTTGTGCCGCCTTTACGAACCTACCAAAGGACGCATTTTGGTAGATGGGGTAGATATTCGCGAAGTACCGCAAGCAGAATTGCGACGGTACATGGCAGTAATTTTGCAAGAAGGCTTTTTGTTTGCCGGTGATGTCAAAAGCAACATCACTTTAGGAGACACCTACACCTTTGAGCAAATTCAACTAGCAGCAGAAAAAACCAACATAGCTCGGTTTATTGAACATTTACCTCAAGGTTATGATACCCAACTTAGGGAGCGGGGTACAAATCTTTCTAGCGGTCAAAAACAACTTTTAGCCTTTGCGCGTGCGGCTATTCGCAATCCGCAAATTTTGGTTTTGGATGAAGCAACCGCTAGCTTAGATGTAGGCACAGAAGCTTTAATTCAGGAGGCATTAAATCAGCTTTTAGTTGAACGTACTGCGATTATCATCGCTCACCGCCTGTCTACAATTCGCGATGTAGATCGGATTTTTGTGTTGAAGCGAGGGGAATTGATAGAACAGGGAAGCCATGAAGAGTTGCTGGAACAAAACGGACTTTACGCCACTTTGCACAACTTGCAAATGTTAGGAAATACTTAATTACACTATTCGTAGTAAGCGCTGAAGCGCTTTATGGAAGCGAAGACAGCGCTTACTACATTAAAGAGTGTAAAAATTTTCAAATTTTATATTCCTGAAGCGAACTACTACTTGAATTTACAAGTAACTAAGATTGGTGGTAGATGAAAACCCTTAATTTATCTGCACATTACCTAAATTTATAATGTACAATAAGCTGGAACCTTGCTAGAAGCAAGACAGAGATTAGCTACAGCATATTTGGCAAACACTGATTCTTTCGTAGCATTGCAAGAACCCTTAACTTCTATAGTTTTGGTTTCGTCTTTAACCAGCCGAGCCTGGTAAGTGTAGAGAGAACCAGACGGTTGTTCAAAAGTTAGCTCTGCTTCAATCGTACAATTATCTAAGCTTTGCTTAATGATTTTGCCTGCCACTTTATAGTTAAACCAATCCCATCCGTGGCGCAAAATTAGTTCTCTTTCCAAAACTTGTATCGCCGGTGGCAAAATTCCCCAGCCTCGATAGACTTTATTCAAGCAATTGATATCGCCAGTACGAGTCAAAATCGACTTGAATGACTCTTGTTCTAGCGCACCGTAATATCTTCCTTCTGGCAAGTCTATAGCTGTTGGTGCGAACCTATGTCCACCAAAATGGCTTGATTTCCAAATCCGCACATCTAAGTCCAAATCAGAAATAGTAGCGTCTGCATGATAGTAAAACGGATTGCCATATCTGGCACAGCACTTATCATGGCTACCGTGGGTACACACTAAAATATCTCTGGTTGCACTTGTTTTTACTTCATAGTCGGGAGTTTTACCCGATAACCATTTTCTAATAACAGGTGCTGCTTGCTCAATATTTGGCAGTTTAAACTTCTGTTTGGTATATCCATTGGCAATTCCCTCTTGTTGATGATAAATCAAGAGAGTTGTGTGGTCTATTTTGTGTGATTCATTATTAGCAATCAAAAGAAATCTTATCGGTTGTTTAGCACGTTTCATCTCCTCAACTAAAATCTTCAAACTATTTGGCACCCATCGGGAATTAAAGGCTTCCGAGTTCCAAGGTGGAGGACACTCTATTAAAATATAAGTTTGACAATTGGTAGCGCTACCAATAACATCTTCTCCTACTTGTCGTGAATGGTTGGAACAAAATAAATTATTCATCTACCTGTACTGAACTGTGTATTTTATAGACAAATGGTAATCAAATGAAATTGTGCTTTTGGGTACAAAATTACCTCATAACAATGTCTGCCACTACTAGTCACAAGGAAAATGGTGCTTTTGATTACCAAGCAATACAAAAGCGGAAAAATATAGATTTCCCAGTCAAAACCTGGTAGCCACGTTATAACATCATTTCCAGTGAATGTCTCTTTTATGAATAAATTTTCCAAAAGATATCTAGGCACACATTTAATAGATATTTCCTTATCTATAAAGATTATTTTGTATACATTGCTATCTAGCAGTTCATAAATTTTTAATTGCTGACACTTGGAGTTTATAAACTTTGTTACAGTGCCACAGTAAAATATATTGAACTTTTCCTGATAAGGCCGATAGTATCTAGCTTTCAGCTTGCCTAAGCTATCGAGACAATTGTGATAAATAGCACAAACATTGTTAAAAACAATGCTCTTATTTAAATTTTCTCTTAACTTATGAATATAATTTAATACAATATTTGTCTCTACACCTAAGGGTATATTTTTACGCTCCTCACTTGTTTGACGCAACTCCTTAATTAGCCATGCCAAAAAGTCAATACCAATTTGCCAATTCACTTCTGAAGTTATTTGCACTCTTGCTTGATTAAGTGCGATCGCATAATTCCAATAAGCATTTTTACCCCACCAAATGAAATTGCCATTTACGCTTTCATCCCCGATTTCATTTAATCCTAAGCGCTCCAGTTTATTGTAAAGATATATAAATTTTTTAGAGGAACATATTGCTGTGCTTGTCCAGTGATTTTTTAATAATTCTTCAGATTTAGATAGTTTTAATATATTTTTTAGAAACATATTGATAATTATTGTCAATTATTTTAGAAAAAATAAACCTATGGAGTATTGAAGAAAATGAATAGTTTCACATTCCATACTCCCAAAATTAAGTTTAATGAAAAACTTAGCAATGAGTAGTTGCTAAGAGAAGGGGTAGACAACTCTCACGTGGCAATCTGATTTTTGCCAACCCACACCATCCGCTGGGAGAGTTAGTGTAGCTATTTGACATCTCACCTCCTGAAAATTGCACTCTAAGGCTGGAGGTGGTCATCTGCCTTGACTGTAACTGAAGTCAATAATAATTGCAAGTATTTGATAATTTTTCTGTTCTTTGCTTAGCTTTAAAATCCCTAAAAGCCAGTTAAATCAAGGTTATGTGCTTTTTGATAGTTGAAAAGAGTTACAACAGTAACCATTATGGCTATCTATGTAATAGATAAACTTTCTCAAAAGAAATATATGTCGATGCGCTTAGGAGTGCGAGACGCTGCGCTCTTTACCGCGCTTCCCCGTTCGCAGAGAAGGGAAGGGGTACGTGTAGGACTGGTGGTTAATGATGGGAAAGAGTATACTTCTGTATCTCTTGCAAGCGTCCAAGCTCAAGAGCGTCCCCAGTCCCTAGTAAGTTAGTATGGTGGAGAAAAATCTCACGTGTGGTTATGGCTGTTGCCTCTTTCTGCTTTCATGCAGAATTGAATGATTTTTTACCACTGCATAAAAGGCAAGTAATAAGACCGCATTTTTTTGCGGAGAGAGCATCAATTAAGGACATGATTGAGGCTTTGGGTGTGCCTCATACTGAAGTTTATTGTATAGAAGTTAACGAAAGCTTTGTTGACTTTTCTTACATTGTTCAGGATAAAGACATTATCAATGTTTATCCTATTTCGGCTACAGCTGTTAACACACCCACCATCTCTGTTCAACCGCAACCGCTGAGTGTCATCTGCTTCGTTTTAGATATTCATTTAGGGAAGCTAGCGACTTCTTTACGACTGTTAGGCTTTGATACTTTATACCGCAATGACTATGACGATCAAGAATTAGCGGAAATTTCCAGCAGCCAATCACGCATTCTCTTGACTCGTGATAAAGGTTTATTGATGAGAAGTTTGGTTACACATGGATATTACGTCAGAAGCACTAATCCTCAGCAGCAAATTGTCGAAGTACTGCAACGCTTTGACTTATTTAAAATAGTATCGCCCTTTCAAAGATGTTTACGCTGCAATGGGTTATTAAAATCTGTAGCGAAAGAATCTGTAATTAACCAACTACCAGAAAGTGTGCGATCGCGCAGCGTCTCCGCAGGAGAATCGCAGAATCATGAGTTTCATCGCTGCGAAGACTGCGATCGCATTTATTGGAAAGGAACTCATTATGAAAGATTGCAGCAGTTTATTGAGCAAGTACTTGACTCAAAGACAAATGATTGAATAATCTTCGATTATTGATTTCCAGATGGTATAATACCCCCTCCTGGAATATGTGCCGTTATGATTTGACGGTCTCCAAGATTTTCCGAGTTGTCCTGCTCATGAATCAAATCGTCAAGGTTTGGATCTTTCTCGCTTTGTTCACTCACTTCTTTCTCTTCAATTGGAGCCGCCTCCTTATCTAGATTGAGAGAGCGAGGCGGTTCTTTGGCTTCAGATAAATCGAAGAATGGTTTTGGTTTGTCAGAAGTCATAATTTGTTAAAAAACGCACTTTCTTTTAGTGTTTAATATATTTTGATAACAAACATCTTTCCCAAGAGTGATGGTATAGGAGGAGCGTAAAAGACTGTGGCATTAATCTTAGCGCTCGATTTTGGTGGAACTAAGCTGGCGGCGGCGGTGGTAAATGTTGGTTCTCGCCAATGGTTGCGTTATGAACGTCGCCTCTCACCAGAGAATCCAAATGCTAGCACTGATTTGGAAATTATGCGATCGCTTATCCATTCCCTTCTACAAGATGCAAAACCGGCGGCGATTGGTGTCAGCTTTGGCGGACCAGTAGACGCTTCCACGGGGACGGTACGACTATCGCATCATGTCGCTGGATGGGAAAACATTGCCTTAAAAGACTTGCTAGAAGCAGAGTTAGGCGTTTTTGTTAGTGTAGACAATGATGCTAATGTTGCTGCTTTAGGTGAACATCGCTTTGGTGCGGGACAGGGATACGATAGTCTGTTTTACATTACTGTCAGTACTGGCGTGGGTGGTGGTTGGATTCTCAACAATCAGCCTTGGCGGGGTGCTGGGGGAATGGCTGGTGAAATTGGACACATGGTTGTAGATCCGTCGGGACCGATGTGTTTGTGTGGGAAGCGGGGATGTGTGGAAAGGTTGGCGTCAGGTGTGTATATGGCGCGGGATGTCAGGGAAATATTGGAAAACGAACCGCGTTCGACGAAGTCGTTGCCGCAGGCTAGAAGAGAAGGGCGCGAAGAAAGAGGGGGAGAGAGAGTAAGAGAGGGGCGCTAGGGGAGGAGTTGGCGCAGGATATTTTGTTTCGGGGGGCTGGGGGATTGGGTTTGGGTGTGGGGAATGTGGCGAATTTGATCAACCCGCAGCGGTTTGTGTTGGGTGGGAGTGTGACGAAGGCGGGGGAGAGATGGTGGGAAGTGGTCAGAAAGACGGCGCGGGAGACGGCGTTACCTGAGGTAGATTTTGAAATTGTGCCAGCGGTGTTGGGGGATGATGCGCCGTTGCGGGGTGCGGTGGCGTTGGCGGAGGATTTGTTGATCTAGAATTTAGGTCGATGCGATCGCCTGAAAATCTTGCTCAATCAACGAATTTAGCAGTGTCCACAGTTGCGAATCTGTGAAATCGGGAATCGCCATAAATGCGCCAATTTCTTGCAAAAGTTGCGCCTCGTGGGTGGAAACGATACCAATGGTGCGGATTCCTGCGCCAACAGCAGAACGAATACCAGAGGGAGAATCTTCGAGAGCGATCGCATCCGTTGCTTGTATCCCCAAATTATTCATTGCAACTAGATAAGGTGCAGGATCGGGTTTACCTGGTATATCTTCTCCTGCAATCACCACTGTATGGAAAGCTTCTTTAATTCCTAAAACTTCTAGCATAAATTCTACATTTAATCTAGGGGCATTAGTTACCAACGCACGTTTTAGTTGATGTGTCTTTGTCCATTCTATAAGTTGAGAAAATCCCGCTAGGGGTTTTAAATCTGGGGCAAATTCGCGAAATAGCGCTTCTTTCTCTTCGGCTAATTTTGCACCTGCTTCTAGTGATAATTGTGGCAGGATGTCTTTGATTATTGCCGGGTTAAGTCGCCCACTAATTCTTGATTTATAGAAGTTTTCGTCAATTTCGATGCTGTAATTTTTAAGCATTTCCCGCCATGCTATGTAGTGGATCGGGTCAGTATTGACGATAGTTCCGTCTAGGTCAAAGAGGATTGCAGTCAGCATGGTGTTTTGACTTAATGTAAAATATTATAAAGTTGATGTAGATAGTTTACATTGTTGTTTTGTCCTGAGTAATTATTTCTAGGTTAATAAAGGCAAAAATTATAGTTAATCGGCTTAATCCTGACAATTTATAATTAATAGCGTTTCTTAGGGCAATTTTGACCAAATTCGTTGTAATCGAATGCTAGCCGCCACAAAATTTTTTCGCGTCGATGACCTGATGGTGCAGATTTACAACTCTGAAGCCGAAATGGCGCAGGATGCAGCAGAAATCGCACAAAAGTATTTACAGGACATTCTGACTTCAAAAGATTCCGCCACTATATTATTGGCGACAGGCAACTCCCAACTCAAATTTCTGGATGCTTTGATTGCATTGGGTGGTGTCGATTGGTCGCGAGTTACTATATTTCATCTAGATGAATATTTGGGAATTTCTGCTGACCATGCTGCGAGTTTTCGGCGGTATCTGCGGGAGCGTGTGGAGAAGCGAATCGATCCTCAGCAATTTCATTATATAGAAGGTGATGCATTGCAACCTTTGGCGGAATGCGATCGCTATACTAATTTGCTCAAAGCTCAACCAATTGACTTGTGCTGTCTGGGTGTTGGCGAAAACGGACACATAGCTTTTAACGATCCGTCTGTAGCGAATTTCCAAGATTCATACAGCGTTAAATTGGTGAAACTAGATGCAGTGAACCGACAGCAACAAGTCAACACTGGTTATTTTCCCAATCTGGAAAACGTACCGCAATACGCTTTTAGCCTCACCATCCCGATGATTTGCTCTGCTAAAAAAATTATCTGCCTTGCGCCAGCAAAACGTAAGGCTAAAGTGGTTAAGGAGATGTTGCAGGAGTCAATTAGCATAGACTGTCCCGCTTCTATACTGCGTCAACAACCCCAAGCAACGTTATTTTTAGATGTGGATTCTAGCAGCTTGCTATCTTAAACCCACTTATCCGAAGTTGCACTTAGAAACAACATACAACAATCGTCCTTAATTCTGAAGATGATTCTTATAAAGTAGGGATGAGCCGGAAAGCCCATCCCACTTTCAATTTATGACGCGCTTAATATCTATCTAGAGCCAGTATTGGTTACCTCATTAGGATCGCGATAAGCCTTAGGTTCTTCGCGTTTGCGAGCAAAACCAGCTAAACCAGCAAGACCAAGTAAGCCTAGCCAGCCCCAATCAAAACCGCGATCGCCTCTTACTTCCCTACTTTCTTGGTAAGTCGTGGTGCCAGTACCTGTGGTACCAGTCCCTGTTGCATCAGTGCCTGTTGTGCCAGTCCCTGTTGTACCAGTACCTGTGGTGCCAGTACCTGTGGTACCAGTACCTGTTGCATCAGTACCTGTGATGCCAGTGCCTGTTGTACCAGTACCTGTTGCATCAGTACCTGTGCTGCCAGTGCCTGTTGTACCAGTACCTGTGGTGTCAGTACCAACGCTGCCTGAGCTACCAGTACCTGTGGTACCTGTGCCAGTACCTGTTGTGCCGGTATCTGTTGTGCCAGTACCTGTGCTGCCAGTACCTAAGCTGCCACTACCTGTTGAACCTGTGCTAGTACATCATGTTCTGCCACTACATGATGTACATGAGCAACTACAACAACTGCAACTACTTCATCATCAAGTTCT
>CAXTNZ010000186.1:0-14917 GCA_964245695.1 uncultured bacterium
ATGTTAGGGCTGGGCTGCCTCAATAAATTTATTTTTGGTTAACTACGCTATGATTGTATTAAATTTTTACAAAATTATAAAATAAAATCAAAATTTATGGAAGCCCAGGAATCAGCATTCAGAAAAAAAATAAAAAAACAAAAAAAAAGTCAAATTTTATAAAATTATTTAGTTGAGGTTAACCTGATGCTCCCGGCAGATGTGGCTCTAAGTAGCACCTACGACCCGCGCCTAGTATGGCTTTCGATAGTGATTGCCGTCATAGCCGCCTACACTGCTTTGGATTTGTCTGGGCGGGTAACGGCAGCCAAGGCACGGGCGAGAACAGCTTGGTTGATTGGCGGCGCAATCGTCATGGGAATCGGTATCTGGTCGATGCATTTTGTTGCCATGCTGGCATTTACTCTACCGATACCGATGACATATGATATTTCATCGGTGCTGCTGTCAATGCTGCCTGCGATTATCGCCTCTGGAGGAGCACTTTTCCTCGCTAGTCGCCGAAGCTTGAAGTGGTGGCAATTCTTGGTCGGCGGGGTTTTGATGGGTATTGGCATCGCGTCGATGCACTACATTGGCATGTACGCAATGCGGATGGAAGCAAGCATCACATATAACCCGGTGCTATTTGCGGCTTCTTTTGCGATCGCTATCAGCGCATCGATTGTAGCGCTATTTGTTGCCTTCCAACTACGCACGCGAAGCAGCACATCAGGGGGAACAGCAAAAATTGCCAGTGCGCTGATCATGGGATTTGCGATCGCTGGGATGCATTACACCGGGATGGCGGCGGCTAGCTTTGAGCCGACTAACTCAAAAGCAATATCTGCGCCTAGGGCGATGAACAATTCCCTAACTTGGTTGGCTGTTACCATCGGGCTTGCTACCTTAGTCATTTTGGGTTTCGCGCTGCTGACTTCATTTGTTGATCAGCGTTTAACGGATCAAGCAAAGCTTTTAGAACAACAAGAAGCTGAAAATAAACGCACACAGCTATTTACAGACATTACCTTGCAAATTCGGCGAAGTCTCAACGTAGACGATGTTCTTTACACCACCGTCAACGAAATTCGTCAAGCATTGAAAACAGACCGTGTGGTTATCTATCGCTTTCATCCAGACTGGAGTGGTACCATTGTCGCCGAGTCGGTAGCAGAGGGTTGGATAAAAGCCATAGGCAGAACAGTCTATGACCCATTCCGAAAAGATTACATTGAAATGTACACAAATGGTGAAGTCCGAGCCACCAACAACGTTTACAAAGCCGGTTATGCAAATTGTCACTGCGAGATTCTCGAAAGCTTTCAAATCAAGGCAAATTTAGTTGCACCAATTATCATTAACAATCAGCTTGTCAGCATATTGTGTGCCCACCAGTGTTCTAAACCTCGCTATTGGCATAAGTTTGAAGTTGATTTAGTCAGACACTTAGCAATTCAAGTGGGAATCGCCTTAGAACAAGCGAGTCTTTTAAATGAGTTTCAGGAGGCACAGAAAGTGCTGCGGCTGCGCGATCGTGCCATTGCCGCCGCTAGCAACGCTATCATCATTACTGACCCGCGCCAACCAGACAATCCGATTATCTTTTGCAATCCAGCCTTTGAAACAATCACAGGCTATTCACCGGAAGAAGCAGTTGGGCGCAACTGCCGATTTCTGCAAGGACCTGATGCAGACCCAACAACTATTGAACAATTACGCAATGCAGTACGCAATTCTCTTGAATGCCAGGTTGAGATCAAGAATTACCGTAAAGACGGAACTCCTTACTGGTCTGAATTAACAATTTCTCCCGTGCGAGATGCATTTGGACAAGTAATAAATTATATTGGCATCCAGGCTGACATTACCCTACGCAAGCAAGCGCAAGAAGAATTAAGGCATAGTCAACAAGCCCTGCAAAGCCAACTGCTAGAACTTCTCACCAACGTTAAAGAAGCATCCCAAGGCAATCTAATGGGAGCAGAAAATACATTCGGTGAAGTAGGAGTAGTGGCTGATGTTTTTAACACCATCATCAACAACCTACGGCAGATTGTCACTCAAGTCAAACAAGCTGCTTACCAAGTGAATCTTTCCCTTGGGGAAAACTCTGGTACGATTCAGCAACTGGCTAATGAAGCCCTGACACAGGCGCAAGAGATTACCGATGCGCTGGAAGAGGTAGATAAAATCAATTTCTTAATTCAATCTGTAGCAGATAACGCCCATCAAGTAGCAGAAGTTGCCTACACTGCTTCACATAAAGCAGAAGTGGCTGGATCAGCAATGGAGAAAACTGTCCAAAGTGTCTTAAATTTCCAACAGACAATCACAGAAAAAGCAAACAAGGTCAAAGATGTCGGCGAAACTTCGGAAAAAATTTCCTTTGTTGTATCCTTGATTAAGCAAATCGCCATGCAAACAAACTTGTTAGCCATCAACGCTAGTATTGAGGCTGCATGGGTGGGTAAAGAAGGTCAAGGCGTGACTATGGTGGCGGAAGAAATTGGTCAATTAGCAGCACAATCTGTAGAAGCGACGAAAGAAATTCAACAAATGCTAGAGAACATCGAATGGGAAACTAGGGAAGTTGTTAAAGCTATAGAACTGGGAACCAGGGAAGTGGTGGAAGGAACAAATCTAGTCAAAGATGCTAAGCATAATCTGGGGCAGATTTTAGAAATGTCTCGCGAAATTGACTATTTAGCGCAGTCGATTTCTAGCGCCACGGTGTCTCAGGCGGAAAATTCTCAGGCGATCGCCTCGTTGATGCAACAAATTGCTGACGCCTCCGAACGCACTGCAAATTCCTCTTATATTGTGTCTGACTCTTTACAACAAACACAAGATGTGGCATGGCAATTAGAAGAATCTGTCGGTGCGTTCAAAACAGGCGCGTAGAGTTCCTCCACTTTGTCTGCATACCTTTGTGATGGTATGCAAGGAAAAGCGATCGCTCACCACTGACAAGAAAAATTAATTTAAAACGTCATTATTTTTCAGCTAGCGATCGGTTGTGCTACCCAGACCAAAGCCGGAACCATCATATGTAATTCACCAAAATCGCGCCCCGGCTACAGGTAAAGTCCAGTTACTAGTTCCGCTTTCCCATCCGGATACGGCTCAGACTTTGCCCTAAGATGGTAGGAGCGATCACACAGTGATTTTGGTACGCAGTGCGACAGCATAGCCATCAAATTTTTCATTCAAAAATCTTTCTCAAGACAGATTCAATGAAGCGCGGGTTGAATAGTTCAACCCGCGCTTTACCTACCATTTAGGTCATGATACAAAAGCCCCTAATACCATTTGGCTTTAAGGTTGATACATATAAGCTTATTACCTGGTGCGTTGAGCGATTCTACCTGTCTCAGGCGCTATTGTAATATCCTGAGCAATAACCGCTGGTTTGTTGATGTAATTTTTATAATATTTGTCTTGCAAGTTTAGATTAAACTCGCGCTCAATTTTGCGAATCTCCAGTTTGCGAACCCGACCTGTAACTTGAACTTCTATGTTTCTGTTGGCGGGTAAATTGAAAGGTACGCCGGAAGCGTTCACAACTACGATGGGTTCACTGTCAAATAATTCCTTATCTTTGACTGTGAAAGAACTTTTACCGATTTTCTGAATCGGTCTGCTTTTAATTGTCACAGTTTTATCAATGAATTCGCTGGTGTTATGAGTAATTTCGGATGTATTGACGAGTTCTGCGGGGACTTTCCCTTGTGTATAACCGAAGTTGTAACCTTGAAACAGCGCGGCTAGCACTGATAAAGCAATCAATACACCCATATCCCCAAACCCCCGATTGTCACCGCCGTTTTGGGATTTGGTATTACTCTCAGTCTTGGCTTGTTCAGGTTTACTCATAATAGAAGAACTCTTCCTAAAATTTCTTCTTAAATTGTTAGGCTGTTAATTGAATTCACAAAAATCGATGACAGAATTTGATAGCAAAAGCTGTTTCAAATTGGTTTTATGTAAATTAATTTTGTAATTACAATAACTTTTATAATTAATTTTCTCTTCTATCTAATGGGATAAAAGTCAAGTATGTAGATGGGAATAAATAAACGTAACTTGCTTTTTTCCTATACCTCTGCCCGACAGCCATGAAGTGATGTTTAATTTTACTGACTTACTTAATAAGTTCGTGTTATATCCTTTGTCACCGCTAGAAACTCGCGCAAAATTACAGATGAATCATCCCGACGCCAAATCACAGCTAGCTGTAGCGTCAGGTTTTCTCCCAGGATTGCTCTATAGACAACTCCCTTTCGCGCTAAGTTTTGAGCATTGGCGCCAAGCAATGCAACTCCTACTCCACCAGCAACTAAACTAAGTACAGTAATCATCCATGTTGCTTGTTGTACTACTTTTGGCGTAAATCCTACCTGCTGACACAAGCTAATAATTTGACTGTATGAAGGTACTAAATCCGGCGGGGGTAATACAAAAGGTTCGTCGGCTAGTGCTTTAAGTGGAATTTGCGGTTGAGCTGCTAGAGGATGTTGTTCGGGTAAAGCAATCACCAAAGATTCTTGCAAAATCGGTAGAAAACTCAAATCAGGATCGTTTTCATTTTCATTAGGTAGCCGATCAAAACCAACATCAATTTGACGCGATCGCAGTTCTTGCGCTTGTTCTTTGGAAGTTAGCTCACGCAGCACAAGTTCCACATCACCAAAGCGTGAGCGGAAAACTCGCAAAATATCTGGTAAAACGCTGTTAGCGATCGAGCTATTAGCCCCCACCACCAAGCGTCCAATTTCGCCACGGCTGGCTCTTTTTGCAGAAACGATCGCGCGTTCAACAGTCGCAAACACTAAACGCGCTTCTGTTAACAAAACTTCTCCCGCCGCAGTTAACTGTAACGGGCGCTTTTTTCGTTCAAACAGTTGCACTCCTAATTCTGCTTCTAGCGCCTGTATTTGTTGGCTCAGAGGTGGCTGAGCGATGTGTAAGCGTTCCGCCGCACGAGTAAAGTTCAATTCTTCAGCGACAACGATAAAGTAACGCAGATGTCGGAGTTCCATTATTTATCGAGTTACTATATCTTTTTAATATAGTTTATTAATAAACAAAATATTGGACATATAGTATCACTCTTGTCTATTGTGATGGAAAGAGAACAAGCAATAAGCTTTTGTGGCAATGCGAAGTGGAACTCACAACGCCGCCTATTTCATCATTAGAGGAATCATTGTATGAACCAAATCAATCGGGTAGCAATTGTCGGGGGAACCCACGGAAATGAGTTCACAGGAGCATACCTGATCAAAAAGTTTGAGCAGCACTTAGACTTAATTAAGCGTCCCAGCTTTGAAACGCTGACATTATTGGGCAATCCCAAGGCTTTCTTAGAAACCAGACGATACATTGACAAGGATTTGAATCGCAGCTTCAACAGTGAAGATTTACAAAATCCAACGCTTTCTAGTTATGAAGATATTCGGGCAAAAAACATCGAACAAATGCTGCGACCAAAAGGCAAATCCCAGGTAGATGTGATTGTGGATTTGCACAGTACAACTGCAAACATGCAGTTGAGCATCCTCCTGAACAACCCGCGTCCCTTCATCCTGCAATTAGCTGCTTATCTGAGTTCGATTAATCCAGAGGTGAAGGTTTGTTATACGCAACTCGGACAAGAAAGCAATTTTCTCGATTCCCTCTGCGATTTGGGTTTTGCTATTGAAGTGGGTCCGGTGGCTCAAGGTGTCTTGAACGCGGAATTGTTTCAGAAAACAGAGGAACTTGTTTACGCAGTTTTGGACTATCTGGAACGAAGCAACCAAGGTGCGATCGCCAAGACAAATAGCACGCTCACACTCTATCGATATACGGGGGTTATTGATTTCCCCAGAAACGAGCATGGAGAGATTCAGGCGATGATTCATCCTCAACTTCAGTTCAAGGATTATGAACCTCTCAATCCCGGCGATCCGATTTTCCTCACCTTTGATGGTAAGGCGATCGCCTACAAAGGAACATCCACTGTTTATCCAATATTTATCAACGAAGCCGCGTACTACGAAAAAGGCATCGCCATGTGTTTAACCGAAAAGCAACAGATAAATGTTTAGGACAAAAGCAGCGATAAGATATTAATTATGGTCAAAAAAATTTAGAGATGCTGGTTTACTAGTAACTGTGAAGTTTGAGAACATGGCAAAGCTGTGACATCTATTGATTAATCTCAAATCTTCTAAGTAGAAGAAACCGCACTGAATCAGGTTCGGTTAAGCTGACTGTGTCGTGACAAAGAGCCTGCTAAATTAGTAAGTACAAGAAAAAAAGGCGGCTAAATTCTTACCATGAACAATCTTTATAATCGGAATCCAGAGAACTTTGGCTCGGAAGCAGGTAGCAACAATTTGTTGTCGCAATATGTTCAATCGATGAATCCGGAAAATATTGCCAAACTATCCAAACCGACATCACCAGAAGTACTTCAAGTAATCGAACGCACCGTTGTCACGATGTTGGGCGGCTTACCTTCAGAAGAATTCGACGTTGAAATTACCACCAGCCGCCAACACTTGGGTATGTTGTTAGCATCTGCGATGATTAATGGTTACTTCTTGCGTAACGTTGAGCAGCGCTTGGAGTTTGAGAAGTCATTGGAGTTAACAGAAGTTGGTTCGCAAGATACTGTTTGATATAAGGCTAAACTAAGGAAAGTCGTGTCAAACGTAACTTGCATTGTGCAGCATGTGAAAAACAATTATTAGGGTGCGCTCATCTGCCATGAAACACACCCTAACTACTAATTTCCTACTTTTTTAGAGATAGACAGCGTCAAGCGATCGCTCAGTTTAATCCCAGAGAACACCGCCCAACAGATCCCAAGTTTTGGAACCGACTATACCATCCACCTGCAAGTTATATTCTTTTTGAAAGCTTTTCACAGCTTGCTCTGTTTGCTCTAGGAAGTTTCCAGTGCGTAAATCCTTGTTGAGATAGTCTAAAGAAATCAGAATATTCTGTAACAATTTTACAGCACCGCCAGTATCACCCTTCCGCAAAGCAGGTAATTCTTTACTAGCTGTTGCTTGCACTTCGTTTACCATCGTCAACTCCTTGAATTTCGTTTTAATTGACTGCGATTGTTTACACCTCTATATACTTGCCTAAAACTTCTTTTTTCGGAAAAGTCTGTGTAAGAGTACCCTCAAGGGTACTTTGACTCACATCTTGCACCCTTTTTCTATGAAGATACGCATTCCTTAGCCCACGTAGGTAAGCTGTGTTCGTACCAGCGGCTTCCAGCCTGAGGGCTTAAGATTGAGATGGAGTGTTTACCACTTAGGGCATGAAACGCATCGTCTTGATTGCTGGATTTGAATCGTTTAACGCTGACTTGTACAGAAAAGCAGCTTTTTTGGCTAACTCGCGCTGTTGTGAGTTGGATATTCGTGTATTTAGCGATCGCGACATTACCACCAACCGTACAGAGGTGGAAGCAGCACTTAAAGACGCTGATGTGTTTTTTGGCAGCTTGCTATTTGATTATGACCAAGTTTTGTGGTTGCGCGATCGCGTTTCTCAAATTCCCATCCGTTTGGTGTTTGAGTCAGCTTTAGAATTGATGAGTTTAACTAAGCTAGGTGCATTTGCCATTGGCGACAAACCGAAAGGAATGCCCAAACCAGTTAAATTCATCCTTGATAAATTTAGCAATGGACGAGAAGAAGACAAACTCGCCGGTTACATCAGCTTCTTAAAAATTGGTCCCAAACTTCTCAAATTTGTGCCAGTGCAAAAAGTGCAAGACTTACGCAACTGGTTAATTATTTATGGTTACTGGAATGCTGGCGGTGCAGAAAACGTAGCCGCATTATTTTGGATATTAGCAGAAAAATATTTAGATTTAAAGGTAGGCGAAATTCCTCCGCCCATTGAAACTCCTAATATGGGATTGCTTCATCCCGATTATCAAGGGTTTTTTGCATCACCTCGCGAGTATTTAAAGTGGTATGAGGAGAACGCGATAAATCGCGTTACTACGAAACCTATAATAGGAATTTTACTTTATCGCAAACACGTTATTACGAAACAAGCTTATATTCCTCAACTAATTCGCAGTTTTGAAGAAGCTGGTTTAATACCTTTGCCCATTTTTATTAATGGTGTTGAAGGACATGTCGCTGTCCGAGATTGGATGACAAGCGACTATGAAACGCAGCAACGAAATAATGGTAATATTGAAACTCCCTCACTGACAAATGAAGCAGTAAAAGTGGATGCGATTGTTTCTACAATTGGCTTTCCTTTAGTGGGTGGTCCTGCTGGTTCAATGGAAGCTGGACGGCAGGTAGAAGTAGCAAAACGTATCCTTACTGCTAAAAATGTACCCTACATCGTCGCTGCACCACTGCTGATCCAAGATATTTACTCTTGGACACGTCAAGGTATCGGGGGCTTGCAAAGTGTCGTGTTATATGCATTGCCGGAATTGGATGGCGCTATTGATACAATTCCTCTCGGTGGGTTGGTGGGAGAACAAATTTATCTGGTTCCGGAACGGGTGCAGAGATTAATTGGACGGGTGAAAAGCTGGGTTGCTTTGCGCCAAAAACCTGCATCAGAAAGGAAAATAGCGATTATTCTCTATGGGTTCCCGCCAGGGTACGGTGCAACAGGAACAGCTGCATTATTAAATGTACCGCGATCGCTTCTCAATTTTCTCCACGCACTTCAAGACCAAGGTTACACTGTGGGAAATTTGCCTGAAGATGGAGAAGAGTTGATTCGTCAGGTGAAAGAGGCGGATGAAGAGATAGGAACCGCAGATGAACGCAGATTAACGCAGACAAACATCAGCGTTCATCCGCGTACATCTGCGGTTAATACTGTCAACGTCAAAACTCTAGAAAAATGGTTAGGATATCTCCGCACATCTCGCATCGAAAAACAATGGAAATCTCTTACAGGTACTGGGATTAAAACTTATGGCGATGACTTCCATATTGGCGGTGTTGAGTTAGGAAATATTTGGATCGGTGTACAACCTCCTTTGGGAATACAAGGCGATCCGATGCGGTTAATGTTTGAACGAGATTTAACGCCGCATCCTCAATATGCTGCTTTCTACAAATGGCTACAAAATGAGTTTCAAGCTGATGCTGTGGTACATTTTGGAATGCATGGTACTGTAGAATGGTTGCCAGGATCGCCGTTAGGAAACACGGGTTATTCTTGGTCGGATATTCTATTAGGAGATTTACCGAATCTATATATATATGCGGCGAATAATCCTTCAGAATCAATTTTGGCGAAGCGTCGCGGTTATGGTGTGTTAATTTCTCACAATGTACCGCCTTATGGACGTGCGGGTTTGTATAAGGAATTAATGTCACTGCGAGATTTAATTTCTGAATATCGAGAAGACCCTGAAAAGAATTATGCCCTTAAGGAAGCGATTTGTAAAAAGATTGTTGATACGGGTTTAGATGCAGATTGTCCGTTTGAAGATGCGAAACGATTAGGGATTTCGTTTACTCCAGAGAATGTGCGGATGTTTAGCGCTCATGCTTTTAATGATTATTTGGTTAAGTTGTATGAGTATTTGCAAGTGTTAGAAAATAGGCTTTTTTCTTCGGGTTTACATACTTTGGGGGAAGCGCCGAATGAGGAGGAGATGGCGGGGTATTTGGAGGCTTATTTTGGAGAAAACGAACCGCAGAGGCGCAGAGAACACAGAGAAGAAGAGGAAGAAATTAGAGATTTGTTGATGCAATCTACGGATGAGTTGACGAATCTTTTGCGGGGATTAAATGGGGAATATATTCCGCCGGCGCCTGGTGGCGATTTGTTGCGGGATGGTTCTGGGGTGTTGCCTACAGGGAGGAATATTCATGCGTTAGATCCTTATAGAATGCCTTCTGCTGGGGCTTATGAAAGGGGGCGAGAAATAGCTCAAAAAATCATCGCTCAGCATTTACAAGAACATGGTAAATATCCGGAAACTGTGGCGGTGATGTTATGGGGTTTGGATGCAATTAAAACTAAGGGGGAATCTCTTGGTATTCTTTTGGAGTTGGTGGGTGCTGAACCTGTGAAGGAGGGGACGGGACGCATTGTTCGTTATGAGTTGAAGCCTTTGGCTGAGGTTGGACATCCGCGCATTGATGTTTTGGCGAATTTATCTGGTATTTTTCGCGATAGTTTTGTCAATATTATTGAGTTGTTGGATGATTTGTTTCAACGCGCGGCTGATGCTGATGAATCTGAAGACCAGAATTCTATCAAAAAACATGCTTTAGCTTTGAAAGCACAAGGTATAGAAAATGCATCTGCGAGATTATTTTCTAATCCGGCTGGTGATTTTGGTTCGTTGGTAAATGATAGAGTTGTTGATGGTAATTGGGAATCTGGTGATGAGTTGGGGGATACTTGGCAAG
The DNA here is from genome assembly GCA_964245695.1 of uncultured bacterium. Classification (GTDB taxonomy): domain Bacteria; phylum Cyanobacteriota; class Cyanobacteriia; order Cyanobacteriales; family Nostocaceae; genus Hassallia. The sequence continues at coordinate 10,392 of CAXTNZ010000186.1, forward strand.
GTCGCAATGTTTTCAGTTACGGTAGACAAGATAAGGGTCAAGCTAGACCAGAAGTATTGACGCAGTTGTTAAAAACGAGCGATCGCATTGTTCAAGAAATCGATTCTGTAGAATACGGTTTAACTGATATTCAAGAATATTACGCTAATACTGGCGGTTTGAAAAAGGCAGCCGAAAAACAAGGTGGGAAGAAGGTAACAACCAGCTTTGTAGAAAGTTTCTCGAAAGACACCACACCCCGCAACCTCGATGATTTACTGCGGATGGAGTATCGCAGCAAGTTGCTAAATCCTAAATGGGCAGAAGCAATGGCTAATCAAGGTTCTGGTGGTGCGTTTGAAATCTCGCAGCGCATGACGGCGTTGATTGGTTGGGGTGGTACTGCGGATTTTACTGATGATTGGGTATACGACCAAGCCGCAGATACTTACGCTTTCGATGCAGAGATGGCGGAGACGTTACGAAAGTCGAATCCAGAAGCTTTCCGCAATATTGTTAGCAGAATGTTAGAAGCTTCGGGGCGCGGTTTTTGGAATGCTGATACAGATAAGTTGGATAAGTTGCGCGAGTTGTATGAGTTGACGGATGAGGAATTGGAGGGTGTGACGGTTTAGAAACTAGGGTGCGTTACATCAGGTGTAACGCACATTGCACAAAATAGGTTAAGTATTTTTAACCTTTTCAATATCAGAGTGTTCTTCAAGATAATCAAGTAAATTAAGAAAATCGGCTTTGGGTAAACATTTACCTCCCACAGGTGAAAAAGCTAATTCTGAACGACTACCATCGTAAATGTGATATCCCCAATAAAATAATTGTTTACTATTGCGTATAGCAACCTCATCCGGATCAATAAATTTGAATCGTTTGTCTATCTTAGAAAATTCCGCAAAATATCTCTCATACTGATATTTTAATACTTGACTCCTCCTAGTTTCATCTGGAAAGTAGTTATTTATTAATACAAACAGATAAGCATCTTTATTAATACTCCGAATTGCTTGCAATGTTTCTTTGATAACATGACCATTTTTATTTAAACCCAAGGGGTTAAGTGTTGTCGGGATAATACAGTAAGATAATTTCTGTAGTAGTTCAAGAGGATTCTTATCTAAAACAGGTGAACAGTCACATATAACCATTTTCACCTCATCAGGTGGATTCTTATCATCCCATTCTTTAATGTCATAAACAGTTACCGTGTTTCCCGGACTATTTTTTTTATTAGATAATTTAACTCCCTCACCTAGCAGAGTTGAGAGGTTTTGCTGCGGATCTAAATCAATCAATGCTACATCGTATCCAGAAAGGGCAAATGCGCCAGCAAGATGAGCGCTAACTGTTGTTTTCCCTACACCACCTTTACAAGTGAATACTCCAAGATAGGTAAGTTTAGTTGTCTTTGGTGGTTTTCCCCCTGTCGATGTTTTTTGAGTAATATTTCCTTCTTTGTCTACTTCTATCCAAATAAGATTTCCCTCTTTATCTTTACTTGTCCAAGTAAGATTTCCCTCTTTGAAAACAGCAAGTCGAATTTTATCATTATTCGCCTGTTCAAAGTAGGTGATTGCTTTAGGTGAGTATTCACTTGATGTGACGAATAAACCCCTGGTAAATCTTGCCGCAATAGGCAAATCCAAAAAATCAATAAATTTTTCTAACTGGGGTATTTTCACAGGAGTTTTATAGTTTTTTACTTGCACTGCAAGTACTTCATTGCCCTTAACTGCTTCGATATCATACCCTTTTGTATTATTAGGAGGCATTGTGACTTTCCATCCAGCCTTCGTAAGAAGTAATGCCACAACTTTTTCAAAATCGCTTGCACTTTCAAAAGTAACCATAAATTTATTAATACATCTTACTTGATACTCTTATGGTTCCCTAAAGTGTCGCCTAAATCACCATCCCACCTGGAAAATCTAGATTTTCGCTGCATATCACAACCAAAACTCTAACTATCGAGTAGCTGGCGTGCAAACGCGATCGCCTCTGCTGGTGTCGAGACTTTCCCCTCAACTTGCGCCACAGCAATTTCTGTCAGCAGTTTGCCTATTAGTGGTGAAGCCTGAATCTGCAATGCTATAATTAAATCTTGCCCACTAACTAATGGTGTGGGATGAGAAACCAGATCGTCAGGGTTAAGGTAGCGGCTGATCAAGGGTGCGATCGCCTCTACTAATGTCCCAGAAGATACAGCTAAAAGCGCTGTAGCAGGAAAGACAGAACCGGCTTCCTGAAACAAAAAATATTGTTCTCGCAAAGACAAGTTGGGTAATTTTAGTTTCGCAACCAGCCTCAGGGCGGTGGTTACGCCTTTAATCTCCGCACGGCTATAAGTTAGTTCTTGCAACTCGATTTCCGCAGCTTCAGGATTTGGGTTGACAAGACAAGCAAGTTTGGCAATACTTAACCAAGTGGTTTTGACTGTATCGCGCACATACTCGCGCAGTTGCACTCCTAGTTGCTGCCAATTTTCTGCTAGTTTCACTGCTGCTGTGTCAACTGCTGCAAGTTTAGCGAAACTTTCTAGTGTAGCGAACTTGAAAAAAGGGGCAATTAAATTATCTTCCCAAGCGCGGGTTATCCAAGGCGTTCCCTGAGAATTCGCTAGTAAATAACCAATTTCTACCCGTACTCGTTCGGCTGCAACTTGAGTTATATGTGAAGCTAACAAGCGAATTGCTGACTGGGTACCTGGCTCAATAGTAAAACCTAATTGCGCGGCTTGGCGATAAGCTCGCATTAACCGCAAGGGGTCGTCTTCGAGATTGGCAGGTGATATCATCCTGAAAAGACGCTGTTCTAAGTCAGCACAGCCTTGCAGAGGATCGATGATTTCTTGGGTGTGGGGGTTGTAGGCGATCGCATTTACTGTAAAATCTCTTCTATGCAAGTCAGTTTCTAAGCTTTCACCTTCCTGTTGGGCAAAGTCAGCCGTAGCCTGGGGAAACACCACACGCGCAATTTGTCTTTGCGGATCAAGTAAAACAAAACCAGCTTTGTAATGCGCCGCGATTTTTCGTGCTACCTTTACCGCATCAGTTGGGAGAACAAAATCTAAATCCAAATACTCGCGAGTTCTTCCCAACATCGCATCCCGCACAGCACCACCTACCATGTAAGCTGGTTTTGGCAACAATTCTAGGCTAAAAGGATAAGTTTCCGGAGATATAGAAGGAATTGAACCATGCATTGTAATAAAAATCAACCCAGCAACTAATGAATTACAGTTTGGCTTAAGCTAGATTAACAATAAAGCTCCCTGTATCGTGGTTCTATTATGTGTATTTGTGTCAACTGCCACTATGTAGACCGCTGCATCACCTACAACGCAGTAGAAACGCAGCACGAACAGCCTCACTTGACTGAAACCCCAAATTTTGAGCCAAATGAACCTTCCATCAACGTCAACATTCGTCCTAGAGAGGATTACATTGAAATGGAATGGGATGTTGTCGGTTGTCTCAGCTTTAAGCCAGAAATGGGCAAGTGGTCTAAATTGCGTCCTGGTGAATTGGTACCAACTTGATAATGCGTAGTAACGCAATTCATTGCGTTGTAATGACGCAATTTCCTTGCGTCACTACGAATTATGTATGCTTTAATAAATCAAGTTATTTCTATAAAAGCAGTTAATCCAAAATCGTAAATCTCAAATCGCTTGACCACTGAATTAGAACATCTCCAACCAACAAAATACGGACTAGCGCTGCACACCACCACACCCGAATTGGGTTTGGCAATAAGTAACTTTGCAAAAGATACACGTTCTGATGTTTGGAATTTAGAGCGTAATGTATCTAGCTTGTTGCATCAATATCTAATTGATTTTATTAAACCGCAAACTTGGGCAGACTTAGCGTTTATTGCCGTAGCTAGGGGACCTGGAGGTTTTACGGGAACTCGCATCGGGGTTGTGACTGCTAGGACACTAGGACAACAGTTAAATATTCCTGTATTCGCTATTTCCACATTAGCGGCGATCGCCTGGTTACACCAAGACAGAAACGGCAGTATCATTGCTGTACAAATGCCCGCACAACGGAGTCAAGTTTTTGCGGCTATTTATCAACATACGCCTGATGCCTCCAGTTTAACAACCTTGTTGCCTGATAGTGTCTTCACACCAGAAGCGTGGCAAGAAAAATTAGCTAACTGGAATACAACTTATCAACTAATCGAAGCAAAATCTGGGTTAGCAGCTACGGTAACAAGCGTGTTGCAACTGGCATATTTAGACTGGCAAAAAAAGAAGCGTCCCGACTGGTCGGAGGCTTTACCTTATTATGGGCAGCATCCGGTGGATTTGTAAAACGGATATTTTGCCCAAAGCATAACAGCTTGTCAGTGGACATCGCCTGTATCTTGAGGTTATGACATTATAGGTCAAGTGTGGGCACTATTGATTGGGTTGGTCATTGGCTATATGATCCGGAATCTAACTAGCTACGGCTAAACAAAGAGTTAGGAGTCAAAAGTCAAAAGTCGCGACGGGCAAAGTGAAAAGTTAGGAGTTACTATTC
>CAXTNZ010000187.1:0-14725 GCA_964245695.1 uncultured bacterium
GCCTAATTGTTGTAATAATGCTTCGAGTTCGTCACAACAGCCGTGAATATCGCCGATGATATCAAAGGGACCGTGTTCGTGTTTGCGGTTATTCCAGAGAAGTTGGCGTTCGATTTCTACTGCTTCAATTTCCTCTAAAGAGTTGAGGATGTGGACGTAGCGGAAGCCTTCGCGTTCTAAACTGCGAAGACTTCGCCTCAACATCTGCGTATGACGACGCACTACATGGGGACCGAACTGGCGATCGCTTCGTTGTTGGTTGCGTTCGTGACACAATTGTTCTGGTAAATTAAGAGCGATCGCCACAGGAAAACAATGATATTGCCGTGCTATTTGCAGCAGGGTTTTGCGGTCTTCGGGCTGGACATTAGTAGCATCAATTACAGTCAGTTTACCTATTGCTAGCCGTTTGGCAGCAATGAAGTGCAGCACCTCAAAGGCATCACCAGAGGCAGATTGGTTATTTTCCTCATTGGACACTAACCCCCGACAAAAGTCTGAAGAAAGCACCTCAAAAGACTGAAAGTGCTTATGGGCAAAGGTAGATTTGCCGGAACCAGAAGCACCAATAAGGACAACTAAAGAAAGTTCAGGTATATTTATTTTCATTTTTTTCGCTTTAATATTTATGCTTGTAGCTAATGGCTAAACACCGCCATCTGCGTTGGGGAGCCAACTTCCTCGTCTTCCGTCCCTACTGGTTGAAATTGCACTCTGTAGCCAAAGCCTTCTGCTACGGAGTTTGCCCAGTTTTGAAATTGCGATCGCGTCCATTCAAAGCGGTGGTCTTTATGTCGTAATTTACCCGCAGGTAAGTTCTCAAATTTGACGTTGTATTCTACATTAGGTGTAGTCAAAATTACCGTTTTCGGTTTGGCGAACTCGAATAAAACTCGCTCAAAAGCTGCAAGCCTGGGCAAGTCAAGATGCTCAATCACTTCAATCACTGTGGCAGCATCGTATCCTTGAACACGTTTATCTTGATAGGTCAGTGCGCTTTGTATCAGTTGCAGGCGTTCCCACTGGTTGCGGGAGAGGTGAAGGCGATCTAATCGCTCTTGTGCCACTTCTAGCACCCTATAGGAAACATCCAAACCCGTAATTTGTGCAAAAAAGCTGTCTTTCAAAAGTATTGTTAGTAGATTACCTTGACCGCAACCTAAATCAATTACTCGCTTTGCGTTACTTTCCTTTAAGGCAGCAATTACGGCATTCATCCGCTGCTGATTCAGGCTAAGTGGTTTTTCTACGGCTTCCTCTTCCTGTGTATGGCTTTCTTCCGCACCATCGGGATCGGGGTTGTCTTCTTCTGCTAGTTGGGCTAATGCTGTGCGGGTTAGGCGGTGTTGGCGTTTCAGGTAACGCTTGGTAATTTGTTCTCGCGCTGGATGCTGAGTTAACCAACCCTCACCATGACGCAGAAGCTTTTCGATTTCCTCTTCGCCAACCCAGTAATGTTTATCATCATCTAGTACAGGTATAAGTACGTAGAGATGGCTGAGTAATTCCTCAAGACGCAGGGTGTGCTGAAGTTCGACAGTGAAGTATTGGCTTTGTCCCCAATCGGGGAAATTTTCATCTAGGGCGTGAGGTTGGGCGGTAACAGTGTAGCCCAACGGCTCAAATAAGTCGCGCAGCAAGCCTTCACCACCACGACAAGGTAAGACAGACAACTTTGCTATTAAGGGTATAGAAGTTTGTACCAGTTCTGGTCGGTCTTGGCAACGACCACCTAAGGCAGTACCAAAGACTTGGGATATAGCTACACTTAAAAATGAAGAAGCAACATAAGGGCGATCGCTTACATACTGTTCCAGTGTTGCACCGCGTCCCCGTACCAACTTCACCGGGTCAACATCCAACACCAGCGCCGCCGTACATCGTTGAGTATTCGCTTCCGGGTAGAAGACATGCGCCTGTCCAAAGGTCAAAGAAAAGGACTGACAGCGGTCTGGGTGTTTGTGCAGCAAGTAGCCTAAGTCATTTGCTGGAGAATAAGTTGTAGTAATTGTGAGCAGCATGAACTTTCAAAAAGGTTCAATTTGGGGGCATAGTGAGTAATACCGCTCTAAAGGTAGCGATTACGGAAAAATTATTTAGCTCTTAAAAAATACGGGGTTTCATTAAAGTTATCCACGCATAGGTCAGCTTTGTGATACTGTGGTTGCTTTTGCACTTCAGCAAGCAGGTGAGGGGGACTAATCGCGCTCCACAGAATGCCTAACACTGTCACAATAGTGATAGCAACTGCTTTACCGTGACACCCACCCGTGAATCCCACCAGCTTTTCTGCCCAAACCCAAACTCGTAAAGCGGATCACATCCGCATCTGTCTAGAGGAAGATGTTCAATGCCAGCAAACAACTAATGGACTGGAACGCTATCGCTTTACCCATTCTTGCTTACCCGAACTAGACCGAGATGACATTGATATCAGCACAACTTTTCTGGGGAAGCAGCTTGGCGCACCGCTGTTGATATCTTCCATGACTGGCGGAACCGAACAAGCAGGAATGATTAACCGCCGTCTGGCGGAAGTCGCGCAACACTACAAAATTGCAATGGGTGTGGGTTCCCAGCGTGTAGCGGTGGAAAAACCCTCGGTTGCTGATACGTTTGCGATGCGAAAGTTCGCCCCGGATGTGCTTCTATTTGCTAATTTGGGCGCTGTGCAACTTAACTATAAATATGGTTTAGATGAATGTCTGCGTGTAGTCGATATCCTAGAAGCTGATGCTTTGATTTTGCACCTCAACCCGCTGCAAGAATGCATTCAATCGCAAGGGGATACAAATTTTCGGGGTTTACTTGACAAGATAGCTATTTTGTGCAACAAATTACCTGTGCCAGTGATTGCCAAAGAAGTTGGCAATGGCATTTCCGCAACAATGGCAGAGAAACTGATCGCCGCAGGAGTGAGGGCGATTGATGTGGCGGGTGCGGGTGGCACATCTTGGGCGAAGGTGGAAAGCGAACGGGCAGAAAATGCTTTGCAACGGCGTTTGGGACAAACGTTTGCAGATTGGGGTTTACCGACGGCGGAATGCATTACAAGTATTCGCGCAGTTGACAGTAATGTGCCTTTGATTGCTTCCGGGGGATTGCGTCATGGAGTGGATGTGGCAAAAGCGATCGCACTCAAAGCAGATATAGCAGGTTTAGCAATGCCATTTTTGCAAGCAGCAGCAGAATCAGAAACGGCACTTTACAATTTAGCTGATGTGTTAATTGCCGAAATCACCACAGTGCTATTCTGCACTGGTAATGCTACCTTGTATCAGTTGCAAAATTCAGCAAGTTTACAACGAATACAATAAATATAAGTTCCAGCAGCTTTAAGCTGTTTAAATGTTAGGTGTGAGATATTCCGTGGAACCATAACAAAGAAGTCAATAGTCCACAGTCCACAATCCAAGGTCTTTGACTATTGACAATTGACTGTTGACAATTGACTATTACTATTGACTAATATGCGTAATTTTCTCAAACAAACTTTTGCTAGCTTAGTTGGTAGCTTACTGGGACTAATTATTTTCACCGGGGTCGGAACCAGCGCACTGTTCATGCTGCTGGTTATCGCCGCCACCTCCAAAGACACTGGACCGGAAGTCAAAGATAAGTCAGTGTTGGTTTTTGACTTGGCGACGAAAATCACCGATGGGAAATTAAGTTCTGGGCAATTTTTGCAGAACGCACTATCAGGTGAAGATGACAACAAAATGTCACTCCGCAGCGTTATTGATACTCTAGAAAAGGCGCGGCGTGACAAGCGAATTGTCGGTATCTACTTGGATGCTACTAACACCTCCGAAGGTAGTAGCGCCGCAGGTTTTGCCACCCTTAAGGAAGTCCGTCAGGAACTAGAGAAGTTCCGCGCCTCCGGGAAAAAGATTGTCGCATATGGTATGGAATACGGGAAACGGGAATATTATCTAACTTCGGTAGCAGATAGCGTTGTGCTCAACCCCTTGGGAGCGATGGAAGTCAATGGTTTGAGTACACAAACGATGTTTATGGCGGGAGCATTGCAGAAGTACGGTATTGGTGTTCAAGTCGTGCGTGTTGGTAAATTTAAGGGAGCAGTTGAACCTTTTATACTGCCAAAGCTGAGTCCGGAGAACCGCCAACAAACTCAGAAATTGTTGGATGATGTTTGGGCAGAGTGGCGCACTTCGGTGGGAAAAAGCCGGAATATGACGGCACAAAAGTTGCAGGCGATCGCCGATAATCAAGCTGTATTGATGGCTGATGAAGCCAAAGCCGGGGGTTTGGTGGATCGGGTGGACTATTTCGATCAAGTGGTTGCTGACTTGAAGAAATTGACGAATAGCGATAAGCAAGATAAAACATTTCGTCAAATCGACTTAGCAGAATACGCCGGAGTTCCCGGTAAGTCATTAGGTGTAGAACGCGACTCAAAAAATAAAATTGCTGTGGTTTATGCTGAAGGCGAAATTGTTGATGGTCAAGGTGACGATAGTCAAGTAGGAGGCGATCGCTTTGCCAGAACCTTCCGGAAACTGCGACAAGATAAGGATGTGAAAGCAGTTGTACTGCGGATCAACAGTCCCGGTGGTAGTGCTACCGCCGCTGAGGTGATGCAGCGAGAAGTGCGACTAACTCGCCAGGTGAAACCAGTTGTGGTATCAATGGGTGATGTCGCCGCCTCTGGTGGTTACTGGATAGCCAGCGACTCGAACCGCATTTTTGCTGAGCCAAATACAATCACAGGTTCAATCGGTGTGTTTGGGTTGCTGCTAAATGGACAAAAGCTAGCGAACAATAACGGTATCACCTGGGATACCGTGAAAACTGGACGCTATGCTGATAGTGAAACCGTCTCTCGCCCCAAATCTCCGGAAGAATTGGCGCTTTATCAACGCAGTGTTAACCACATTTATAATCTATTTCTTAATAAAGTTTCTCAAGGTCGCAAACTCCCAGGACAAAAAGTCGCAGAAATTGCTCAAGGACGAGTTTGGTCTGGTGTAGCGGCGAAGCAAATCGGTTTGGTCGATGAAATTGGCGGAATGGATGCAGCTATAGAATACGCTGCTAAGCAAGCGAATCTAGGAAACGATTGGGAATTGCAAGAGCATCCTAAATATGATACTTTTAAAGAACGCTTTTTTGGGCAGGTAACTCAAGAGGCTCGGACTGCTTTAGGAATTGAGAAAGCAAAACTCACACCAGATCCGCTAACGGCTGAATTCCAAAAACTGCAAAAGGAATTAGCAATTATGCAAAAAATGAACGATCCACTCGGTGTGTATGCTCGTTTGCCGTTCAACTTCACAATTAGGTAACCCCTGCGGGGAATTCAAAATTCATAATTCATAATTCAAAATTTTGAATTTTGAATTCCCTAAGAGGATGTTTAAAAAGTATTGTAATTAACATTAAGAACTCGGAAACCTAACCCCCCTAGCCCCCCTTCCCTACAAGGGAATGGGGGTTTCAAAGCCTCTCTCCCTGTGGGGGAGAGGTTTGGAGAGGGGTTTGAGGTGAGGCGACTTTCACTCGCAACCTCTTAGGGAAGAAGCTGCTCTTGTTAGGTCTCACAAAGTGTGGTTCATGTAACTGAAAACTACTGTAAATTTTTCAAAATAATGCGTTTTTTTGAATCAAAGCTGATTACATTTTCTTGTTGTAACTTACCGAGCAATCGTGTAATTGTTACTCTGGTAGTGCAGCAGGCGCTAGCAAGTTCTTCGTGCGTCAGGCGAAAACTTAGGCGTGTTCCCTCTGGGACAGGTTGACCGATTTCTTGTTTCAAAAGCATCAATAGATAATGTAAGCGGTCTTGTACCCGTTGCCTGCCAGAAGTAGCTAAAAAAGATTCTGTCTGCCGTAATCTCTGATTAATTTTAGGTAAAAGGATCTGACTCAGCATCCCAGACGCTGCTATCTCTGCCAGAGAAAGTGAAACTAACTTAACATCCGAAAGAGCTGTTGCTTGGTAAGTTTCTAGAGAGGTAAGACTAGAGCCAAACACCATTCCTTCACTTACTAACCCTGTCAGCACTTCTTCACCAGTTTCACAAAACGTATTAAGCTTGACCAATCCCTGACAAACATAGAAAATTACTGACGGATTAAGGGTAATAATTTCTCCTTTGGAATATTTATCCACAAGGCGATCTTGGCTGATGTCAAATTCATTATTGACTAACCCTGATTCCGGTGGCGAAGGCATAGTAATTTCATGTAGCAGCCAGAGTAGGGATATCGACTGACTGTCATGATTGCGAACAGATCTCACTGTCAAAGCTGCATCAAAGCACTTGCCATCGCGTTGCTGCAAGCGTACTAATAACTTTTTCCTGCTGTCTGATTGAGATAGCTCAATTAAGTCGCTGCGAAAGCGCCGACGTTCTTCGAGAGGGACGAAGTTAATTAATGGTTTAGCCACTAGATAATGCTTGGGAACGTTGAGCAAGTCAGTGGCAATATGGTTAGCCTCTAGAATTATGCCTTCAGTATTAGTTAATAAATATGCCTCTGGTGCCAACTCAAATAAATCCTGGTAGCGTTGGCATTCTGCTTCTAGCAAATTTCGGGTGCGGATTAATTCTTCATTTTGTATGTACAGTTCCTCAGCCGCTAACTGTAACATTCTTGAACTGCTACTAAGTTCCTTAAAAGCTTTCGGCTGCATCTCCGGCTTTAGCCAAGGCAAAGCAGTAGCAGTTTGGTTCAAATCAGCTAAACGCTGGTTAAATGCTTCTGTACGTCTAATAAATTGTTCTACATTCATCTTATATTCCCGCTACTTGCTAGCACAAATTGTTCAAAAAATTAATACATTATTCATGTAAATAAATTGCAGCGAACATTGATTTAGCATGAGATGAAATTAAGTTTTAAATAGCTACAATCGCCGCTAAATTTAATTATAAAAAACTAGATGAATTTTGAGTCTTCACCAATTTCTCAATTCGCCGAATACAGTTATTCTCATACTTTAACTTAAATGCATATTTTAGGCATTGTATAACAGTTATCTTTTATCTAATAACAATGAGCACTATCCGCTGTCTGTACGGTTTCAGACATAAAGAGAATTCAATTTCCTAAAATATTGCATTGACTATTCGCGGAGTTACGCAAAAACTTTATTGCCATGCTGCGCCCAATGCTTGCCAAGCCCAGAACTAAGGAAGATTTTACCTAAGGCAAGCAGTGGAGCATCTGTTAAATCCTGATGGTATACTCAGATGAGTATTTATAGTCTAATGGGCAAATTTAGGTTTCATCAAAGCTCTTTACAATTTGCAAAACAGAGACAACCAGATTCTCAGCAAAGATTGTATCTACCTAGGGTAATAAAATTTGTTGGCAAAAGTTAGTAAGTGGTAGGGATTTTGATATTAGTTATTCTCAGTAATAAAGATAATAACTGCTAATATTTCCCCTATCTTCTACCGTAAGAACAGACAAGTTATCACCAAAAGAATAAGTTAATATTAAATTTTTTGTGAGAATAAATAGATTCTTTGGAAAATTGATAGTTGCATTTATTACTTAATTAATAAAATAATAGGGTTTTTACTTAGGTTGGACAGTGATTTACAGCGATTTGCAGTTGATTAGACAGTCTTTGGGGCACAGCGCGGCGCTGTTACCCAACAATGATTTCCTCTTCAAACGGTGTGTTCCATTTAAGTGAAAACGGCTGTAAGCAAGCAGAAATAGCTATGAATAGGCTTGTGCAGCACTCAATCGTAGCAACCTTGATTGACAAAACAAAGTATTGCCTACGCCAAAAACTGAGACATTATATGCAGAGCTTATAGTATGGCTAATAAATATTACTGACTATTGTTACCCCCAAGGACATGCATTTAGGCTACACCTTGAGGTTGATGAATATCCTAGCTAAAAGGACAAAAATATCTATATAAATAAATCACAAAATAATTCTGCATTTGGATGTATTCATCTAACAGTGCAGAAGGAGGGGAATATGGTTGTAGCTAATGAAAAACGAGCGGTTGGAGTATTTGCTAGGCGTCAAGAAGCTGAGCAAGCACTGAATGAATTGAAAGCTTCCGGCTTTTCAATGGATAAAGTTTCTCTGCTAGCCAAAGATGCAGATCAAGGCGAACAGCTTGGTGAAGTGCAAATAAGCGATCGCATTGACAATCAAGATGTAAATACAACAGGGGCAGTTGCAGACGCTCTGAATACAGGTGTCTGGGGTAGCGTGTTAGTTGGTCTTAGCAGTCTAACAATTCCCGGCATTGGCGCTGTCATCGCCGCAGGTTCTGTTGGCGCGGCATTAGTCACAAGCATGGCTGGTGTTGCTGTTAGCGCATCAGCAACGAATAATTTAGTTCAGGCTCTGGTTGGTTTAGGCATTCCCGAAGAACCTGCCAGACATTATAGCGATCGCCTCCAGCAGAGTTACTATTTGCTGATATTAGATGGCACAGATGAAGAAATTCACCGTGCTGAAGAAATATTTAAGGAGCGCGGTATTCAAGGTTGGAACGTTTACGATTCCCCACAGGCTTAAGTCCTATGTAGAGAACGCCACATTGCTCAAACTCCTCCACCCCCGCACTTCTTGTGGCTCCGTTACATGTAACGTCTCTACATAGGTACAGAACCTCACCCCCTACCCCTCTCCTTGCGCTCAAAGAGGGGTGTCCGGAACGGACGGGGTGAGGTTTTATGTACCTCACTTAACCGAGAACCGCTATATATCCGTTTTCAGTTGGGTGAACTATAAACCGTCGTAGGGGCACAGCACTGCTGTGCCCCTACCCAAGTACTATAATGCCACGAACTCTATGAACTAGACAATACCCAGCGTATCCCTACAACTCGTTAACGTGCGGCTACCATCCTCTGAGCCATTTGCAGGTGTTGAGCAACTATTGGTGAAAACTTACTTGCAAACGCCTTTAACTGTTGGTCTTGTCCTTGTTCAAGGTATCTTTGGTACTCAGCCTCAGTTCTAGTGTGAGCATCAACCTGTCCTTGGATGTAAGCCTCGTCGAAATTTTTACCATTTAGCTTCTGCAAGCTTGTCAGCAAGGCTTTGTTCTCAGGACCAATATCTTTTGGCAACGCCACGTTTTTGGACTTTGCTATCGGCTTGAGTTGTCTGCTGGAAGTTGTATGGTGTTGAATCATCTGCCTAGCATAGTCTGTCACAGCCTTGGTTTTGGACTTTTTGAGTGCCAGTTGACTTGTCTGGATCTCAGTCATGTCACTTTGCGCTGCCTTGGTGATAAATTCTGTGTCGAGACTGGTAGGTGTAGGACTAGAATTTGCGGGTCCAGGAGCTGTAGGACTAGAATTTGCGGGTCCAGGAGCTGTAGGATTAGAATTTGCGGGTCCAGGAGCTGTAGGATTAGAATTTGCGGGTCCAGGAGCCGATCTAGTGCCACCAGAAGGAGTCGTCTGGGCAAGAGTGGACTGACTAGAAGCCTTGGAATAACTAGAATTTAAATTTGCTTGTGCCAGTCCTGGTAAACCAATCAAGGCACTAACGCCAGCAACTCCTAAAAAGCTGCCAACAAACTTTTTAATCGTATTTGTGTAATTCTGCATATTCTTTTATACCTGTGTGTTTGAATCTTTGAAAGATGGTTATGGTTTGAAAACATGCTTTTAGTTGCACCTGATAAAAAGGTAGATGTTATAGTTTCTTACAACTTCTACCCCAGGAATAGCCTGCCCTTCCATCTATAGAGAGACTTTGAATCTATTGGAAATTAACGCAGGCAAGTTTTGTGAAGCTAATTTTTCAGCGCTTTTAGAGCTGCTTCTGCCAATATTCGATGACCGACGGTGGTCGGATGAATGCCGTCCCAGAACAAAAACTTATCTGGATGATCACAAGGAGCAACATTATTGAGACAGGCGTTAGTCACATTAGTGAAACCAAATTTGGCTGGTTCTGTAATAGCTTCCCGGTATAAAGAATTCACATCTAGCTCGATGATCTGGGTGTCATAACCTAACTTATCTTTAAGCACTTCCAAGGATTTAGCCAAACCGAGATTATGAGCGCTAGCCAAAGAACTGAGGGCAGTAGAATTGGAAGTGTTGCGTGTGGCTGGAAGCTTTCCTAAATCCGGTAAGTTCGCAACCATGATTTTTTTAGCGCCAGCCATAGACAAAGACTGGATTGATTTAGATAAATTGTCGATTGGCGTCGTCGAATTGGCAGCGCCATAAATATAATCATTGGCACCAGCCCAGAGAATATAAAGCGCATTTGGATTTATATCCTGACGAGCTTTTGTAAAATTATAAACTTGCGCGTACAATCCAGGTATTCCATTCGTGTTGCTGGTTCCCGTAGTTGCACCACCAAAAGCAAAGTTAGTGCTTTGTTCAGGAGTTAATGCCAGCTTAGATGCAAGATATTCTACCCACACTTGACCATTAGAATAACGCCCTTGAAAGTAGGGAGGGCTAGAAGGATAGGCACCTCCGGTGGCGCGAAATATGTTGCCTACATCCGAAAGGCTATCGCCAAAAATGTAGAGTTGGTTGATTTTTTGAACACTCAGAATTGAAGGTGCAAGTACAGCCATAAGAAAAGATAAAAGTGCAACAAGTGCTATTGTGAAAAGATTTTTTTTTACCAAGTTATTCACTACTAAAGCCCCTGATTTATCTAGCGGGTTTCATTTGATTCAAATATAAACCTCACCTTTCCTCCCGTATCCCTGGAATGCAAGTTAGCACAAATGAGGGTGAGGTAATCGCACTGCATTCAAACGATAATCGCTATAATCATGAGTATTTTAATCACCGATTTCAAAAATCCTCCTACCCATTTGAGTCAAAGAAATTTTGCTAATTTATAGTAATTATGAGTTATAAATTACTCAGTCTTAAGTCAGAAGTTAAATAACAGTGCTAACTATTGCGGAGAGTAAGTAGCTAGGCGTAAATAATCAATAGTCATTGTCAGCGAAGAGAAGCAATCTCGCTCGCTTTGCGACTGCTACGTTTCACTTCGTTCCACTTGCAGTTCTTGTTATATTTAATTACACACACTTACTTAAACAGTACTTCGCGGAGGTTTTAGAGCTACTTTTTACTAAAAGTGACACACCTCTGAATTGACTGTTTACTGTGAATAAATTGTGTATATAAACTTTTATTACACTTCTTCAATGTAACAAGCTGTAAGCAGACCAAAGGGGGGGTGCAACCGTAATTTTATGGTGTAATTTTACTACTTTTTGTTAGTGCTTGCGAGTAGGCGATCGCCGATGGTGTACGTAGATATTACCAGTCTGCTGCACGATTAGCGGCAATTTCATCTTCAAGGCGATCGCCTACGTCATATAAATCACTTATATCGGCTCAACCCCTTAATAATTTGTTTAAGTGAGCCTTTCTTAACCAGCCTGATGGCTTTGCTTGTATCTAGCCATTGTCGCCTTCTTTGACTCGCTTCTGGCCAATCTGGCAACACTGTCTCAACTGATAACAAAAACGTCTGGACTTTGTAAGTTTTGCCTCGTTTGCGATACTTGTATGTGCCAAGTTGATTACCATCGACTTGACCAATTACCCCGGCTTCTTCCCAAGCCTCTTTTGCTGCTGAAGCGGGGGGACTCATCCCCTGGCAGATACCCCCTTTGGGAATTACCCAATTTTTACACTTGCTAGTTGTAACTAGCAAAACTTCGATTTTTCCATTTCTGACTCTGTAGGGAATTACTCCTGATTGCTTAAGCACTTTCCTGGCTTTTCGACTCATGAGACTCACATTCCTTAAATTCATTCACCCCTTTTGTACAATTTAGTGCAAAATTGAGTTGAGATATTGCGGTAAAAAGTACTACATGGCTTTTTTTATTGTGTAGCAACCTATACCATACAAAAAAGCTCACGCTCTCTTAGAGAGAGCGTGAGAGATGAAGTTAATGTTGTCGTTTCCTAAAATAAATATATTGGCATCGGAGTTCTGTACGGTTTCGGGCATAAGCAGAAGTAAAAACAAGATAATCTGGGATATACTGATGCTAAGTACCAAGTAACCGCGAGAATTCGGTTTTTGTCAGCGCATAAGACTCGCCAGCGGTTGCTTCCAAATCCTGACGATTGAGGATAGTAATTCTGCCACGGCTGTAGCGGATCATTCCTGCTTGACTGAGGATGCCAGCAGCCACCGTGACACCGCTCCGGCGCACACCGAGCATCTGGGAGATAAATTCCTGAGTCAGTGGAAACTCATTTGATTGCGTCAAGTCAGCGACTGTCAGCAGCCAGCGGGCGAGTCGCTCTTCTATCGTATTCAAGCGGTTGCTGACACCCGCGAGGGAAATCTGGGTTAGCAGTGCTTGCGTATAGAGCAGCAGCAGTCTTTGAAGCGCACTACCACGGTTGAACTCGGCTTTGAGGCGAAGAGCGGACATCCTCATAGCCGAGCCGGGGACTTGCATAAACGCAGTTGTGGTCGTCATGTCGCCTCCCAAAAATACAGGAACACCTACCATTCCTTCATTGCCCACTATACCGACTTCAATCGTCGAGCCGTCTTCGATAATCTGAACTATAGAAGCTATTCCCTGATTTATAAAATAGACGTGCGTGATTGGTTCTTCTGCTTCGTAGAGAGCTTGCTGAGGTGGAAGTTCAACGAACTCTAGGTCAGGAACAAGGCGTTGGTAATCCTCGGTAGGCAAAGCCGCAAGCAACTTATTTTTTATTTGTAAATGAGAATTGTTTTTCACTCCGATCTAGATGTGAATTGGTACACCTTTTGATATATTTTCCTGACCAATACTTAATTGATACTTTGATTTAATCTTATTCAGGACAAATTAAACTTCGGTCTTTAGAGGTGGAGTAGCGGTTAACTATTGTAAAAGCATATAAAAACTATCATACAGCGGCAAAGCAGTTTTGATTGTTTATATGACAAGAATTTGTGTTTTTAATAACCAAGTCTCTTAATATAAATTCCACTCATTTGGCAGAAGTTGATTTAGAACAATATGGTTATTCTCTTAAATAAAGAGCAATTTCGTTGGTGAGAAAATTCAAGGTACAATCAGGGTGAAAAAAATATGAGATTTCAAATAGAATGTAACAGCTTAAAAAATAACCTAACCTGCTTACTATGTAATCAACAGTTTCAACTGGGGGATGCAAGATTAATTGTGTGCAACAACCAAGGTGATAGCTATGGCGATGTTTGCCCTGAGTGCATAGCTAGGGGTGGTTATTGGATCAGTAGTCAACTGCGATTCAGCCACAGCTAGCCAGATTCCTTAGGATCTGATACTAATTCCGCTTCGGATGAGGTGGGCGGTTTTTGGCGTAAGGCTGCTGAGTGCTAGTTTTGGTTGCAGCGGCTGAAAGAAAAGCGAAAAGCGAAGCGCAATCGCCTTTGTTGCCCTTAGACAATACAATCTAGCAGCTTAGACCGCACGGATTTTGATGCTTTTTCTGCAATTTGGGGTTAGGAAACAGATGACATTATTTCCCCGGATGTGTAAAGTAGTTAAGAGTTCCTTACCATTAACAACATTTTTCGCAACCCTCTATGGATAGAAAAACCAAACGCCTTTTGCTGCTAATTGTTTCCTGTAGTGTCACCGGTGTAGTTTTAGGCGGTACGGCAAGTTGGGCACAGAGCAATATCTGCTTGAAAGCGGATACCGTTACGAATGAGTGTTTGACCCAAAACCCCATTAACAAAACTATAGAAGGAATGAGTACTGGTTTGTTAGCTGGGGCTGGGGCGGCTTTTGGTGCCGCATGGCAGTTAAGGCGTGAGGATTAAAAGCGGTAGTTGCGTAGGGCTTCGCCCTTACCTGAGGCATCGCGCACCCACATACTAACTGGCACAGCGTTACCCTCTGCATCTACTTTAACTTCTACCAAAATCGGTTGTTGCCGTCTTCCTTGGGTTTGCTGTGCCTGAAAAAGATTATTATTAATCTGCTGCCTTTGGTCTTCTGGGATGGAATATGTTTCCATGCCGTAGTTGATGGCGCGATCCTGATAAATACCTTTTAAGACTACCTGATTTGCTGCTAGGGTTCTGGGGGGATTAGCACTTACCCGCATCGGCTTCCAAGCCTTAGGATTACCAGGATCTGGAAATTGTTGCTCTTGCAAAGTCAAATAAAAGGTGGTTCCCTCAGCCAAAGAAACGTATTGTCCGTTCCTACCAGAACGGCGTTTGACTAATTCTTTCCAGCCGGGAAGTCTTTTCAAAGTGTTGTAACGAGCGATGTTGTAATCAAGGTTTACCGAGTTTCCCTGTAGCGCATCGTCAGGGCTTACTGGTACAGTTTGCAAGATTACCGTTTTGCCTGTGACATGAGTAAACATAGCTTGAAATGGTATCGCCATAATCAATGCTGTTTGAATCAACAGGGGAACTATCAGCCGCCAAAAAGGTAAAGGCTTTGTTGATTTTTGTTCATTGGCTTTAATGTAATCATCAAAAGTCACCTTTTTTGAGAATTCCATTTCCGGTGACAAAGATTTGTTAGATTCGCGCTCGTTACTTTTCATTTTTGTTACTTGTTGGTTGTTGATTGTTATAGCGGTTTGCAGTTGAGTCCAATACAGATTGACCTCACTTCCATTCCTCTCTGTCTTGAAAAGCTTTGATGCCTGCGGCAACCCTTTCAGGGAACGGAGGAAACCTCCGCTCAAACTTTTCGCTCCTACAAGGAGAGAGGCTTTGAATCTCCCCCTTCCCTAGTAGGGAACTCGGGGCCCCCATAAAAAC
>CAXTNZ010000188.1:0-14682 GCA_964245695.1 uncultured bacterium
CTCCATCGCTGGTATGGACAGCAGCGACGGTTTAGCAGATGCAGTTGTGCAAATTTGCCGCGCTAGTCGTGTTGGCGCTATTTTAGAACCCACGCAAATTTCCTTACCAACCGCTTTCGACTACTGGCTGACAAAAGAGCAAGCGCTAGAATATGCCCTTTACGGTGGCGAAGACTTTGAATTAGTGCTGTGCTTGCCAAAAGATCCAGCTAATGCATTAGTACAACAACTTGGCAACGGGGCAGCCATTGTGGGAACAATTACATCTGGCTCAACAGTCGTTTTACACAACCCAAATAAAAACCCCGACCAAGCTCTCACTCTCAGTCGAGGGTTTCAACACTTTGGTCAATAATCCATAGTCCAAAGTCAAAATATTTGCCATTGACTATTGACTATTGACTCTTGACTAATGATTAATTAGTCCACTTCTCGGCTACTAGCTCTGCCAAATCCAAGACTCGCTGGCTGTAGCCCCACTCGTTGTCATACCATGCCATAACCTTCACCATGTCGTTGCCCATGACCATTGTCAAGCTAGCATCAACAATCGAAGAAGCTTCAGTTCCTTGATGATCGGATGATACCAAGGGTAGGTCGCAATAATCCAAAATGCCTTTCATTGGACCTTCAGAGGCATCTTTCAGGGCTTGGTTGACTTCTTCAGTAATGGTACGTTTCTCGACGTTAACGACGAAATCCACCATCGAAACGTTCGGGGTGGGTACGCGCAATGCCACACCATTCAGCTTGCCTTTAAGGTCTGGTAGTACCAATGCTACTGCTTTTGCCGCACCGGTGGAAGTGGGTACAATGTTCATTGCCGCAGCACGAGCACGTCGCAGATCTCGGTGGCTAGCGTCTAACAGACGTTGGTCGCCGGTGTAACTGTGAGTAGTGGTCATTGTGCCTTTGATGATGTTGAATTTCTCGTGCAACACCTTGGCAACGGGAGCTAAACAATTGGTAGTACAGCTGGCATTACTGATGATGTTGTGTTTGTTGTGGTCGTAATCGTGATGATTCACGCCAACAACAAAAGTACCATCTTCGTTTTTGCCTGGGGCGGTGATCAGAACCTTTTTGGCACCTGCATTTACATGCTTCATCGCCCCTTCTTTGCTGGTAAATACACCTGTTGCTTCAATAATCAGGTCTATTTCCCAGTCTCTCCAGGGCAAGTTTTCTGGATTGCGATCGGATACGCACTTAACAGTCTTACCGTTAATGATGATAGAGTTATCATCGGCAGAAATGTCAGCATTCCTTAACGTCCCTAGCATGGTGTCATACCTGAGCAGGTGCGCGTTGGTTCTAGGGTCTGAGGTGTCGTTAATAGCAACCACCTCAATGTTGCTATGTTCTCTACCAACCCAGCAGCGCATAAAGTTACGTCCAATGCGCCCGAAACCGTTGATTGCAACTCTAATCACAGCGTCTTGCCCCTCTGTATTTATGCCTATACATTAATATCGTTGAAGAATGATCATACCCCAAAGCCGAGAGGTATTTATAACTATAAAGTGTTAGAGCAACAAAAAAATACATAATTTATTTAGATTTATCGAAGTAGAGGTTTTGGGCAGCGATGTAAGATCTGACCGATTCCGGGACTAGATAACGAATTGATTTACCTTCGCAGCACATCTGGCGAATAATACTTGACGAAAGTCCCACTAAAGGTATTTGCAATAATTGCCACGTAATGGTAATAAAATGTTTTTGCAGTTCTTGCTCTACTTGCTTGCAGATCAACTCGCTTTGAGCTATATTCTCACCACCGAGTAGTCGGGGTGCAATTAACCAATTACACATTGGTACTAGTTCGCGTCCACGATACCAACGGGGCAAAGTTTGGAAGGCATCCAAACCTAGAATCCAGTACCAGTGAGTATTTGGGTAAAAAGCAAACAAGTCAAGCAAGGTGTTAATCGCATAAGAAGTTCCGGAGCGATTCACCTCAACCAATGAAATAGTAAATGAGGAGTTGTTTTTGATCGCTTGTTGGAGCATTTCCACCCGATGCTTAAAGGAAGTCGCTTGTTTATGAGGAGGATTTCGTGATGGCACCCAAATTACGTGTTCTAAGGGTACTTGATGCAAAGCAGTCTCAGCTAGGATTAAGTGTCCCCAATGAACAGGATCAAATGTGCCACCGAAAATTGCAACAGTCCGCATTCACTTACCAGAGGTTTTATTTGAGGTTAAAATCAGTTTCGCTTCGCAATGTACTATTGTAGTTAATTCCAATCAGGAAGGCAAAAAATGTATTTGAAATGACATGCATTTCTTTCCCGATGCAGTGGAAATTTTCAGAATAAACATAAAAACAGTTCGGAAAAAGAAAAAACCGCTAGCACGGGTAAAATCTTTCTGAACAAGCAGATGTGTAGCGGAGAAATTAACTGATCATTAGACAGAAAATGATGCAGAAGCAGTAACGGTAAAAAACAAATTCCTGTTATGATACGCGTGTCATTTGTGATGATGGTGTGGTGTGGTGTTAGAGGATTAAACAATGAGCAATTATGTAGACTTTAGTGGTAGACCATTTCACTTTATTGGTATTGGCGGCATAGGTATGTCTGCTCTGGCATACGTTCTGACAAAGCGCCATTTGCCAGTATCAGGTTCGGATCTTCATCCAAACCACATTACGCGAAAGTTGGAATCTATCGGCTCTCATATTTTTGGTAGACAAGAGGCAAGCAATCTCGAATTCTTTCGCCCTGAAAGTCAAGTGAATACGGAGGCTAATGAAGTAGTATTAAACTCCCAAGAATTGCCTGTAGTTGTAACTAAGGCAACACTGCCCCAAGTTATTTGTTCAACAGCGATTAACACTAATAATTTAGAATACAAAGCGGCGCTAGAATTAGGTTGCCCAATCTTACATAGGTCTGATGTACTAGCCGCATTAATTGCGGAATATTACAGCATTGCAGTAGCCGGAACTCACGGTAAAACTACAACTAGTAGCATGATTGGTTATATGCTACTGCAAGCTGGTTTAGACCCAACGATTTTGATAGGTGGCGAAGTAAATGCTTGGTCTGGCAATGCCAGATTGGGAGAAAGTAAGTATCTTGTAGCTGAGGCAGATGAATCAGATGGTTCGTTGGTGAAACACGCCCCAGAAATTGGCATTATTACCAATATTGAACTGGATCATCCTGACCACTATGACACATTAGAGCAAGTGGTGGAAACCTTTCAGACATTTGCCAAAGGTTGCAAAATATTGGTAGGTAGTATTGATTGTGCTACGGTAAGAGACTGCCTAAAACCAACCATCAGCTACAGCTTATACCCAGAGACCGAAGCTGATTACACTGTCACCAATATCGACTATCGCGCCGATGGCACTACGGCTTTAGTTTGGGAACAAGGCAAAGCTTTAGGGATGTTAAACTTGCAGTTGCTAGGTCGGCACAACCTGAGTAACGCCTTAGCAGCGGTAGCTATTGGTCGAGCCTTGAATTTGGAATTCGGCAAAATTGCTTCAGGTCTTGCCACTTTTGAAGGCGCAAGACGCCGCTTTGAATTCCGGGGAGAAGTCGATGGCATTACCTTCATTGACGACTATGCCCATCACCCTAGCGAAATTCGCGCAACTCTCGCGGCTGCAAGCCTACAGACAAGACCTGGGCAAAGAGTGGTTGCTATCTTTCAACCTCATCGTTATAGCCGCACACTTACCTTTTTAGAAGAATTTGCCGAATCTTTTGCTCATGCTGATTTGGTCGTCATCACTGATATTTACAGTGCAGGCGAACCAGATTTAGGGCAGATCAGTGGTGAACAACTGGTGGCGAAAATTGCTACTCACCAGCCCCAGGTGACTTATCAACCGACTTTATCCTCAGTGCGTGAGTTCTTGCTTTCTAAGTTGCGTCGTGGAGACTTAGCTTTGTTTTTGGGCGCTGGGAACTTGAATCAGGTGATACCCGAAGTAATTACAACACTTTGCGAACCGGCGAAAGCCACATCCTAAAAGATAACACTTGCAAGGGTTACGCCCGTTTCGCAAAGTGTCTGTCTCGCGAGAGTTCCATTGCTTCACGTTTTTGCCGTACACATACGGCATATAAATGTAAAAAAATCATCAATTGAAGTAAATATGACAATTTCCCAGGCAGCTGAAAACGTCTGCAAAGTTTCTACCTTAGCGACAAGTAAACAAGAAACAGTTAATTCTATCGAGAACAAGGGAGTTTACATAATCGGTAGCGATTTTGCAATCAAGTCTCAGGCTTCCCTCGCATCGGTTACTTCCTACAGAGTTGGCGGACCAGCCGAATGGTACGCATCTCCGCGAAACTTAGCAGCGATGCAAGCAAGTATCAAGTATGCAAAAGAACACGATTTACCAGTAACAGTACTAGGCGCGGGATCTAACTTGCTGGTAAGCGATCGCGGTATATCAGGTTTAGTCATTGCTACTCGTCATTTGCGGCACAGCCACTTCGACCCCCAAACAGGTCAATTAACAGTCGCGGCAGGAGAATCAATACCCAGCTTGGCATGGCAAGCAGCAGATCTGGGGTGGGAAGGATTGGAATGGTCTGTTGGCATCCCTGGAACCGTCGGGGGTGCAGTTGTGATGAATGCGGGGGCACACAGTAGCTGTATCGCAGAGATGTTAGTCAGCGCCCAAGTACTTTTACCCAATGGTACAATAGAAACGGTTACTCCTGACCAATTGGGTTACACATACCGGACTTCTTTACTACAAGGAAGCGATTGCATAGTCACCCAAGCCACGTTTCAACTTAAGCCAGGGGCAGATCCCGCAAAAGTTGTAGCAACAACCAAACAACACAAACAGCATCGTCTGAGCACCCAACCGTACAACTTCCCCAGTTGTGGCAGTGTGTTCCGCAATCCCAAACCTTACACCGCAGGCTGGTTAATTGAACAAACCGGTCTCAAAGGCTATCAAATTGGCGGAGCGCAAGTAGCACAACTCCACGCTAATTTTATCGTCAATCGTGGTGGGGCAAAAGCTAACGATATATTCGGACTGATTCGCCATATCCAGCAGCAGGTACAAGACCGCTGGTCAATTTTGTTAGAGCCAGAAGTCAAAATGCTCGGAGAATTTCAACCAGTGTGAGGTATGGGGAACTAGGGACGCTGTTGAGCTTGGACGCTTGAAAGAGATGATTCACATGGATTTGTTTCTTAAGAGTACCCAGTCCAAGCGTCCCCAATTCCCAATTTGCGTAAAAAAAGAGGCAACTTGCCTACCGCATCTATAATTGAATTTGATTTGTTATTCAACGCACACGCGGACAATCAGTTATGACAGGAAAAGGACAGGGATTTGGCTTTGGGTTGGGAAAAATGAAAGAACTTGCCGAAGCTTTTAAAAAAGCGCAGCAAGTTCAAGAAGGCGCAAAGCGTCTCCAAGAAGAATTGGAGCAAATGGAGATTCAAGGCGAATCTGGCGGTGGTATGGTTAAGGTGATTGTCAGCGGAAACCAAGAACCCAAAAGAGTAGAAATTTCCCCAAATGCTCTAGGAGAAGGTGCAGATGTACTTTCGGATCTCGTGACCGCAGCAATGAAAGATGCCTACAACAAGTCCACTGCAACAATGCGCGATCGCATGGAAGACTTGACCAGTGGGTTAGAGCTTCCTGGATTTTAGTCAAAAGTTAAGAGTCAACAGTCAACAGTTAACAGCAGCCAGCGCCGTGGGCGGGTTTCCCGACTTGAGGCGACTGGCGTTCAACAGTCAAGGATCAGTATTTGAACTATGGACTATTGACTATTGACTCCGCAAAGCGGTTATTTATTATGCCTTACAAGCTGCTTTTTGTCTGCCTGGGGAATATTTGTCGTTCCCCATCGGCAGAAAATATTATGTATCATTTGATCGAGCAGGCAGGCTTGAGCGAAAGCATCCTCTGCGACTCTGCTGGTACATCTAGTTACCATATTGGTAGCTCACCTGACCTACGTATGAGTGCTGCGGCTGCTAAAAAGCTAGGAATTAAATTGCGAGGGACAGCCCGTCAGTTTCAAAAGTCAGATTTTCAAGACTTTGATTTGATTTTGGCAATGGATCGAGAGAATTATGAAGATATTCTCTCTCTCGATTCAACGAAGCAATATCACCACAAAGTCCGCTTGATGTGTGACTTTTGCTCTAGGCACACCCTCAAGGAAGTTCCCGATCCCTACTACGGTGGTTCAGAGGGATTTAATCAGGTGATTGATTTACTGGTAGATGCTTGTGAAGGTCTCCTGAAACACGTTACCAGCCAGTAATCTTTGAGTGTGATTAGCTGCTATTCAACTAAACCATGCTTAATCGCAAAACGCACCAGTTCGGCGCGGTTGCTGGTCTCGGTTTTCCTCAGTAAGCTGCTAACATACTTTTCTACTGTCCGTGGACTCAGGTGCAAGTGCTGACCCATCTCGGCATTAGAATGACCATGAGTTAACAGTTCGAGGACTTCTTGTTCTCTAGCACTTAAAGATGACGCTACTTGAGTCTTCTGAAAATTACTAAGATGATTATCGGAGTCCAAGACTTTGGAAAGCGCGGAAGTCCCCAGATTCTCTTGATGAGAAAAGCGGTATTCTGATTGAATGATTTGCGATCGCTCTAAAAGATTGCGAATCGCTGCGGCTAACTCTTCTAGCTCAAAAGGCTTGGGCAAATATAAATCGCACCCTGACTGATAGCCTAAAATTCTCTCCTGGGTTTGGATTCGTGCTGTTAACAAAATCACTGGTAACAACCGGAACGCTGGTTGTTGTCTTACCTGGCGCACCAATTCATACCCGTTCATCCGGGGCATGACAATATCGGTGACAATCAAATCAGGATGGTACTTCTCCACCATCTCCAGAGCCTCTTGACCGTCATCAGCTATAATCACTGCGTAGCCAGACAGTTCAAGATAATCGCTGATAGATAGACGAGTGCCCAGGTCGTCATCCACTACAAGGATTTTCAAGGGCATGGACAGTACACCCCTAGCATTTTTTTGACTAAGCAATTTGCTTATAAAAGCAATATCAGTAAGCACAAGCAACAATAATACTCTTATGTTTCATACTATGACAGGATTAACAGCTAATAACTGCCTGAAGGTTGATTAATAAATAAAATCTTAAATAAAAAAATGGTTTCATGAAGTTTAACTCACATTCAGCGTTGGGTGTGTGACCAATGCAGATAGTTTTATCATTCGTCATCACTTGCTCTTCAGAGAGGGCGATCGCTTACCCGACTGTAAATTCATACTTACTCAATCAACGACCTCTAAGTTAAATTAATAGGATAACACTGACAGCCAGCAGAGCATTTATAGTGGTTTAATATCCCCCGATAAATTTACCAGCAAGTCCCAATAATTTTTTAGGCACATTTGACGCAAGCAAAATACTCAATGAGCGATAATAGCGACGGTTACAAAGTTGTTAGCGATAATCGGCAAGCCCGTTATTTGTACGAAATCCTTGAAACCTACGAAGCTGGAGTTCAGTTGACAGGAACCGAGGTTAAGTCAATCCGTGCGGGAAAAGTTAATCTTCAAGATGGCTATGCTTTGATTCGCAATGGCGAAGCATGGCTGCTCAACGTGCATATCTCTCCTTACACTGCTAGTGGACAATATTTTAACCATGAACCGCGCCGCACGCGCAAGCTGCTACTGCATCGCCAGGAAATCCGCAAGCTAATTGGCAAGGTGGAACAGCAAGGTTTAACTTTAGTACCTTTGAAAATGTATTTTAAACGAGGTTTGGTGAAAGTAAGTATAGCTCTAGGCAAAGGTAAAAAGCTCCATGACAAGCGAGAAGATTTGAAGCGACGCCAAGATCAGCGCGATATTCAACGGGCAATGAAGAATTATTAAGTGGTAGTGTGAGAAGCGCAATTACCACACCAGAGTGAGAAACAGCTTCAAAAAAAGCAGCATTTCTCTATCCTCAGCATGATTCTATAAAAGCCGTACTTTATAGCTGGAGATTGATTTAGTTAATCTGGGAACTCGATAAAGTAATGAGTGAAAAGGGATGCAATGAGGAGTTTCAACCATGAAAGGTAATTTAAGTAAAGTTTTTGGCGCTGGCGTTCTCGCCTTGAGTATGACAATGTTGCCCTTAACTTTACCCGCACAAGCCCAGGTTAATGATCGTGGAACCAGCAACACCGCCCCAGATGGAACCACCACCGCCCCTAGGACAGTAACAACCTATGATAATAATGATTTTGATTGGGGTTGGTTAGGATTAACTGGTCTATTAGGTCTAGCAGGCTTGGCTGGGAAAAAGCGCCGCGAAGAAGGAACAGTGTATCGCGACCCCAATGCCGTTGGTACCTCTAACTACAGAGAGTAATCAGGTATTCTGCACTTCAGTGACAAATTTGGCTACAAGTAAGAAAGTAGAAAAAAAAGAAGAAGGAAAAACAGATCCTTTCTTCTTTTTTCAGTGTTTGATATCTGCTACTTTCTGAATCAGGAAATATTTCCCAGCCTTTCTTGATTCAGCAAATTTAGTTTGGTTGGGGCAAAGGTGAATTTAATTCTTGACTGCGCTCTTGAGGTGAATGTGTGTAATAGCTAGCAATCAAACCAAGCATTAACCACCAAAGAGTATTAACCTCAGGACGATAAAAGACAGTATCTACCGTACCGTGAGCCAGCATACCTGCCATAGTAGCGATCGCCCCAATTAACCAAAAGCCATCAGCACTTCTTAGTTTTCGCAACCGTTGCATTTGTAAAAATGCTGTATTAAAAGTCACGATTAGCAACCAAAGGAAACAGGATAAACCAATAAAGCCAGTTTCCACAGTTACTTCTAACAAAATCGAATAGGCACTTAAAGCAGTATAACGAGGGTGTTGGTAAAGCGGGTAAATTTTATTAAAAGAGCCGTGACCAGGACCAATACCGATAATTGGGCGATCGCGAATCATCTCAAAAACAGCATCCCAAACATTCCGCCGAAAATTATTACTGCTGTCTTTGCGGTCTGCAAAAATACTCACAACCCGCAGGCGTACAGGCTCTACAAATATGACTGCAAGCAGCAATACCCCAATCAAACCTCCCAAAATAATTGGTAGCGACCAAGTGCGCCAAAAACGAGGCATTTGTACGCTCCACCAATAAACCAGCAATGCCATCACAGTTAAAAATGCCACAACTAGCCCAATCCAGCCACCACGACTAAAAGTTAGAATTAGGCAGGCGGTATTGACAATAAACATCGTTAGTGCTAGGGCTTTTTTAAGCCAGCCTTGCCATGCAAACACGGCAACTAAGCTGAAAATTACCGCAGGCAAAAGGTACCCAGCTAGTAAGTTGGGATTGCCCAAATAACTATAGACCCTTGTAGTCTTAGACAGAGGAGACTCAGGGTCAACCCAAGTTGCTAGGGCTGAAGCTCCAAAAAACCATTGGCGCATCCCATAAATACTGACAATTAGCGATACGTGCAAGTAGAGGACGATCATCCAAGACCGGATGCGAGGCGACCTCAACACCCTAGCACAAAGGGCAAACAGCAACAAATACAGCGTCAACGTTGTCAAATCGTTAACCGCCACCTTTTTCACTGGTGATAATGCCGTAGCTACAGCAGCAACTGCCCAATAAAGCAATACCAACAGGTGAATGGGGGTGACTGACGGAGTATTTCCTGGCGCTGCTTCATCTGATAGAGTCAGCAACAACCAAAATCCCACACAAGCCGTGAGCAATAACCCCACGAGTGTACTCGACACAAAAGGTGCAAGACCATACACCAGGCTGAGTAATGCCGCCGCTATTGTGTCCCCCCATTGTATCAACACACTGCCTTGCCGCCAGGAACTCAACAGCCCGACCAGAAAACGGTGCAGGTAGCTAGTGGCGAGATACTCTTTGAGCGGCAAATAAGATAAGGTGAATCTTTGCCAGACTAAATTCATAAAGAAAGCTGTGATTAATTAGCAGTCCACATAGAACTTGGACTCGATCATAATGCCGGTTGTTCTCAAAAGGTAATAATGCATCTGGCAAATTTCTCATTGTTGGTTGTTCTACTAACCAGTCCTCATGAGCCGTAACTTCATCGAAGTTAACTAAAGACAGCTAGTCGGTTGGGGTAGACGAGCCGCGTAAGAGTGTTCATCAGACATCGTTTGTTTGTGCTTTTGCCATTTGTATTGGTAAAGAAAGCATATAGCGATATCCTGATTCTGGTGAACCTTGAATCGAAATCTGCCCACCGTGTAATTCTGCCAGTTGACAGCTAAGCAACAGACCCAAACTTTCGCGAGACAGACTTCCATGTGGCTTAGTTAAATCTATGCTTGTACCAACACCAAATTCGTATGACTTGGAATCACCCAACTCTACTAGTGGCAAGTTCTCTAGTTGCTCCTGGTTTTTCTGATGAATCTTGTAGCTTGCTGCTTCACGTGTAGGCTCCAACAGCGCCACTGTACTTAGACGAAAATAGGGGTCAACCTCGGTTATACCGTCTCCCAGCCAGGGATGCGAAACCCAGACAGTAATGTTCAGCGTATCTTCCTTGTAAGAAACATGAATGCGAACAACACTACCTGTAGCAGAAAGTTGAATGACGCTGAAAACCAGGTGATAAAGCATTTGCCGCACCTTATCTTTATCCAAAAGCCAAATGCGACTGCGTTCCGGTTCAATAGACAGACGAATATCTTGCTCGCGGCGGTTGGCTGCTTCTTCTAAGGTATTGATAGCTTGTTGACACAGCATTTCAATATCCACAGGAGCTAGATTCAGCACATTTGCGTTTTGATCGATTGCACCCAGTTCGGTAATTTCATTTACCAACGAAAGTAAATACCGACCACTGTGTTGGATAATCTCCAGATATTCTCTCTGCTTAGTTGTCAAAGGTCCATAAATCTCACGTCCTAGGACACCAGCCATCCCTAGCACAGATGTCAAGGGTGTAAGCAACTCCTGAGTTAGCTGCCCCAAAAGTTCCAGTTTGAGTTGCTTGGTAGGATCAAAGTCTTTTTCTAAGGCGGGTGTGGTGATTCTAATTTCCCTGCTAGGCTCCTCCTTAAGTGACAAGTTAGAAGTGTTCTTGAGAGTGCTTGTTTCTGTTTTCCCTTGCAGCAGTCGATTGCGCTCAAATTCACTCATGCTCCAACGAGCTATAATTTGCAAAAACTCCATGTCTCGAGTTGAAAAGTCACGCTCCTTTAAATACATCACTTCCAGCGCACCCAGACAATGCCCGGAAGAATCAATTAGCGGTGCTCCCAAATAAGCGCGAATGCCATAATCCTGCACTAACTTGCTCGTGGCAAGTTCTGCATCCGCTATTTTGCGCGTATCATTTATTACTACTATTTGCGAAGTCTCTACCACTCGGTTGCAAAAGGATTCCCGGCGTAACACTTGACGACTTTGCGCCAGCTGATTCATTATTCCTAGCCTAGATAAGCCTACGGCTGACTTGAACCAATGACGTTCTTGATCGATAAATCCCAAAATGGAAATTGGTGCTTCCAAAAAGTGGGCAGCAGTTTGAGTGGCTTCTTCAAACACCGGAATCGTTTCTGATTGCCGCAAACCTAGTTCCAACAATGCTTTAGTGCGTTGTTGTTCTCTAGTTTCCTGAGAAGTCCAACCATCTTTTAGGGCTAACAATTTGTTTTCATGCTCTAGCATTGTCACTGTTACCTTGATAATTGCTTGATAGGGTAATTTTTATAACCGCTGTTTATGGGTTATTATTTGCTATTTTTAGCATTCCCCAATTTCGCCGCCGATCACCAATTTGCAGCAACAATTTTTCAGCTTAGTTGAAATTCCTGAGTGCTGGGTGAAACAAGAAATACTTTGAGCAGCGTTAGTTTTGGATTTGAGGTGGGTACGATAACGCTAACGATCAAAGAGAAACGGTTTGCCATTCTTATGTACGGTCGGGAAATTTCTCGTTTGTATACTCAATTCCATTTACCCGAAATCACTATCGTAATGGAATTTACGGACGCTGTTTGTATCTACAATAGTGAAAAGCGATCGCTTGCAATTCTGGATTATTTATAAGTTTTCGTTTAAGTAAGCAAATCTCTTACGATTCCCGCTAAAAATTGTGCATGTTGTTCTTTGTTTCCCCCCATAGGCAATCATGTTTATTGACAACAACAGCACAAACAACATTACAAAAAATGTTCAAAAATTACAAAATTAATTAAGATTAAATGATAAATCACCTAATTGGCGAACTTCAGTAACAGCAATTTTGGTGTGATTGAATCATAAATTTTTGCTTTAGCTTTGGATTGTCGAATATTCGCTAATGCCTAGATATGGCAAACATCAGAAGTGCGATCGCTCTTAGAGTCTTCAAGCTATGATTTACTGGCAAGCCATACAGCATATAGCTGAGGTGCTGAATGAAAATAGCAGTTTTCAGTACAAAAGCCTACGATCGCCAGTTTTTGGAAGCTGCGAATTCTGACAACCAACATGAACTAGTCTTCTTTGAACCCCGTTTGAATCGGGATACCGCCATTTTAGCCGCTGGATTTCCGGCGGCTTGTATATTTGTACACGACCAAGCTGATGCTGCAACTTTAGAGATTTTAGCATCACGCGGAACTCGTCTTTTGGCGCTACGTTGTGCCGGCTTCAACAACGTAGATTTAAACGCCGCAGCCGAGTTAGGAATTACGGTTGTGCGTGTTCCGGCTTACTCACCCTACGCCGTAGCAGAACATACCGTTGGACTTATTTTGAGCCTCAATCGTAAGATTCATCGCGCTTATAACCGCATCCGCGAAGGGAATTTTTCCCTAGATGGACTCTTGGGATTTGACTTGCACGGACGCACCGTAGGGATTATCGGTACTGGTAAAATCGGTCAAATTCTCGCCCAAATCATGAAAGGATTTGGTTTGAGTCTCCTCGCTTATGACGTGTATCGCAACCCAGAATTTGAAGCACTGGGTGCGAAGTATGTTGAGCTTTCGGAGTTATTTGCCAAGTCTGATATTATCTCACTGCATTGTCCGCTCATGCCGGAAACTCATCACTTAATCGACACCAAGGCTATAGAACAGATGAAATCCGGCGTGATGCTGATTAACACTAGCCGAGGTGCGCTGATTGATGCAACAGCCGTCACCAAAGGGTTAAAATCAGGTAAAATCGGCTCTCTGGGTATTGATGTATACGAACAAGAAGCAGATTTGTTTTTTGAGGATTTGTCTAGTGCGATTATTCAGGATGATGTTTTTGAGCGTCTGATAATGTTCCCAAACGTTCTCGTCACCGGACATCAAGCGTTTTTTACAGAAAATGCTGTAAGTAAGATTGCCGAGACAACTATAGCCAATATTACCGATATTGAACAGAATCGTCCCTGTGCAAATGAGATTCGCGGCGAACCGCAAGCTGAATCTAAGGTACTGGTTGGCGAACAAAAATCTTAAGGAGTAAAACCTAGAACAAAGACAAGCGATCGCATTGGTTTTTTTTGAGTCGTGCGATCGCTTTCTAGTTTCTAACAGAACTACATAATATCTTGCACTAAGTATTCTACTGATTATTAAAAATTTAATCCCAACAAATATCACAATACAAGAATATTACCAGAGCAATACACAAGACCAGACAACGATCTTTTAATTACAATACTGTACTTTTTACAACATAGTAAAAAAAAGCATCACGAAACCAGACGATGCCACATATGAATCATCGGCAGATGCATGATACCTTGTAACTCCGTCGTCTCGCATTTTCGCCTTACCTGATCCAGCACTATTTACACCCCCAACACCTTAGATATAGAAAATGCGCTCGCCGATTTTCAGAAATCTGGCGATTTATATCAGCAAGAAGGAAATACTCAGTATTATCAACAAATTATTGAGTTAATTCGCCAACTTCAGCATTAGCCATTTAAATCTACAATTCTTTCAGCTTAAGAATAAAAGAATATACCCGAAGAAAAGCCGTTCTGCGTCTATGGCGATTTGACAGTTCCTTAAAAAAATAGAATTGCTATAGAAATCTTTAAAATATTCTAAACTACTTTACTCTGACCATAGTCACAAAAGAATAATTAGCAGTTTGCTAAAACCAAGCTGCCTCAGTTCAACTAATGAACCAAAGCAGTTTGGATACTATAGCAAGTTTACTATAAGGCACACCAGACGTTTACGACCTCAGACCGCTCTGATAAAGAGTTTAACCTTCCCTTGGTCGTAACGAAGTGGAGGAAGCGACAAAAACTCCACGCCGTTTACGGTAAGCCTTTGCACTGTCCGTGTATCTGACATCGCTCTCCTTTGATACACGACAATGGGTCACAGCGGTACAACACCCATCCAGTACTACTTATTATCCTAATCACTATTTTAGCAAGCCTGTTGCTTTGAATTAATCCCTCTAGGGGTATAATCGCGGTAAAACTGAAGAAATATCTCTGTTATTTATTATAGCCTATCAAAGGTTATAACTTGATTTTTTACATAAATTAATCTAATTTTAATAAGTATAGTAAAAAGGAAGTTTTAATATTCAATTATTAGTTTTATTAGTTTGCCAAAGCCTAAAAATTGTCTGAGCGCTTGGCACGATAGTAGTCAACTATGCCACTGACTAAAATGACTTGTGCTTTATGTAGCAGTGATAAATATATAATTATACTAAAAATCATTTGGAAAACT
>CAXTNZ010000189.1:0-14662 GCA_964245695.1 uncultured bacterium
ATAATTAATATTTGGTTTATTTGACAATCAACAAAGGCAAGAGATTAAGATATATTTAAAATGTTTGAAATCAACGTAAATATTGGCGATTTTACTCTATGCTTCTAATCAATAGAGTCTATACCTACAAAAAATTGACTAATTGAATTGAAGGAGAATTCATTTTAGTTGAAAGAAGACTTGGTAATTGAAATTGCGGTTTACCCTAAGCCTAGTGGGGATCTTCGCGTTTTAAAAAGAGTGGTGAGGTAGTGTTCGGGAACAGCTTTGAATATCAGGGAACAACACTCCTGTTTCGGTTTGTATAACCCTTGATTGGACGCTTTGTAAAAAATGCGTCTCCGAGTCTTGCGGGCGTTGAAAAATTCAATTCCCAAACCGATGACAAAAGAGTGGTGATGACCCCTAGTATTACAGATTCAGCTGTGAAAGCGGCGATCGCGGCGATCGCTTCAGTTTCAGCAACGACAGAAGAAAAAATCGAAATGCTGATTGAGATGGCGCAGTCCTTTCAAAAACAGCCCAAAACTGCCCAAGATTTGCGAAATGCGGTTGGGTTGTTTTATCGGGCATATGAAATGTGCGCTGATGATTATCCTCTCCTCAAAGCCCGCGCTAAAGCGGGAATGGCACTTGGCTTACAGACAATTCCGGATGTAGGGTCACAATTGCTACTCCAAGCGAAAGCAGGTTATGAAGAAGCGCTGCCAATTTTGCAACAATTTGCCTCACCTGAGGAAGTAGCAGAAGTGCAGATGAACTTGGGGTTGGTGTTGCAGTCGTTGGTGCGATTCAATTTGGCGCGGACGACAGATAGCATCCAAGCTTATCACGAGGCTTTGCGGGTATTTACCTGGCAACATTACCCACAAGAATATGCGATTTTATACAACAATATAGCGATCGCTTACCTTTCTATGCCCTTAGCATCAGAAAGAGAATACTTGCGTCAAGGCTTGGCTGTGCAGTCATTTGAGGTTGCATTGAAGCACATTAAGCTGATTGACCACCCCAGAGAATATGCGATGTTGCAGAATAACTTAGGCAACGCTTTGCAATATTTACCAAGTTCGCATCCTCTGGAGAATATTTTACGAGCGATCTCTGCTTATGACGAGGCGTTAAAAGTGCGATCTGCTGCATCTACACCCTTAGAATACGCCAACACAATTTCTAACAAAGCTAATGCCTTATTCAACTTACCAGATGACCCAGAAAAACCAGAAGCCGGGAATTATAAAAATCTGTTGCGAGTTCGTGATTACTATCAAGAAGCTAGGGAAATATTTAATCAGCACGAACAGATAGAACAAGCAGAAATTGTCACCCAAGCTTTGCAAGAATTGGAAATAGAAATAAATAGTTATGAGTTATGAGTTAGAAGTTAAAAATTAATTTTTACTTATCACTTTCTGAATGAGGAAGAAACAGAATGAGAGATTTTTTGTCAAGCTTGCTGTCTGGTGATATTAACCTAATTACATCATTAGTATGGCTAGCAATAGCAGCAGGCTTATCTATAGTTGGGGGTGCGATTGGCGGCGTACTTTTAGCTGGCAAAGATTTAGGTTATGAATTAGCCGCGATGACTGGTGGATTATTGGGACCTGCTGGTGTGATTCCAGCCATATTTTTAGGGCTACTTATTCTAAATTTATTGAATAATACCTAGGAGTAATTATGTTTGAGATGGGCTGGTTTTCTGTTAAATTATTTCTTAAAGGAAAGCTAATACGCGATCCTGTGTATTTTATCCGGCAAACTACAATAGGTACTGTCATAGGTTTTTTCTTGTTGGTATCAATTGCACAAGTGAACGTTCCCTTATGGCTACCAATCATAGTATCTAGCTTATTTACTGGCGCAATCATGCCATTTTTACTCAAAGATTTTAAAATGAAGTGAGTTGTTATTTGTTATTTGTTAGTTGTTAGTTGATGGTTAACAGTCAACAGTCAACAGCTATCCACTATCCACTATCCACTAACTACTATCCAATAAATAATGACTAAGCTTGAGGAATTAGTTCAAGAAATTAACCGCTTTGAAGCAATTGTAGCCGAGTGGGATGAAAGCCAGCGCTGTGTAGTAGTAGGGCTAAAAAGGGCAATTGAAGCTTTACATAAAGTAGCCTTAATGCGGTTGATTAAAAGCTTAAAAAAAGAAGAATCAATTTCAGCTTTACGTCATGCGGTAGCTGATGAAGTTGTATACGGAGTACTTCTTTATCACGAACTCGTAAAACCGCCAAAACAGCCTTTATCACAACGCGTTCAAACAGCCATTGATGAAGTTCGTCCTAGCTTAAAAAGTCATAACGGTGATGTGGAACTAGTAGCAATTAAATTACCAGATACAGTTGAAGTCAGGTTCATCGGAACTTGCAGTCATTGTCCGTCTTCAACTTTGACTTTATCTCAGGGAATTGAACAAGCGATTAAAAAATATTGTCCAGAAATTACCAAAGTTATCGCTGTCGATAAAAGTCCTATTGTTCATAACGCTAATTCTGGTTTAACCAGTCCGTTTTCTCAAAATAGAAATCCTCCTTGGGTTAAGCTAACAACTGTTGATAAAGTTCCTGAATCTGCTATATTGGCAGTTAATTTTGCAGGTAATTCGCTGATTTTACATCGCCAAGGTGTTAATATTACCTGTTACAAAAATGCTTGCGCTCACTTAGCTTTTCCTTTAGATGAGGGTACAGTTGAAAATGGTATTCTCACCTGTCCCTCTCACGGATTTCAGTACAGGTTAGATACAGGAGAATGTTTAACAGCACCTGATGTTTCTCTACAATCGTATCCTGTAAAGATTAAAGGTGATAAAGTTTTTGTGCAACTACTATTGAAGATTTAAAAAATTGATGCATAGCCAAATTAAAATTACTCCCACATCAAACTTAAAGCGAGAAGCAACAGAAATTGCCCAAAGATTACCTCTGTCGTTTCATGGTGCGGAAGTAATTTTAGGTAATAGTATTAAACCAGAAATATTAGTGATGCCTTTAGCACCGAGTGCTAGAGAAATGTTTGCTCCTCGTGGTGCATGTTTGCTATCTGAAACTGGTTCTTTGTGGGTGTCGGATACGGGACATCATCGTTTATTAGGATGGCGGAATTTACCCACTACAGATAATCAACCTGCTGATTGGGTAATTGGACAACCTGACTTTAATCATGAGGGACAAAATGCTAAAACTACACCAGGAAGGGCAACTTTAAGTGTCCCAACTGGGATTTGTGCTTGTGGGGAAGGATTAGCAGTAGCGGATGCTTGGAATCACCGCGTTTTGATTTGGAAAAAGTTACCAGAAGATAACAATGTTCCGGCTGATTTGGTGTTAGGTCAAGCTAATTTTATTGACAACGAACAGAATCGAGGAAAGCAAGAAGCCGCAGCAAATACTTTAAACTGGTGTTATGGTGTTTGCTATTATCAAGGACGGTTATTTGTTACTGATACGGGGAATCGTCGGGTTTTAATTTGGAATGAATTACCGTCAGAAAATGGTCAACCAGCGGATTTAGTCTTGGGACAACCAGATATGCGATCGCGTAATGAAAATGGTGGTGCTAGTCCTTCAGTAGCGAGTATGCGTTGGTGTCATGATATCACCATTTGGGGAGACAATTTAGTTGTCACTGATGCGGGTAATAACCGCGTAATGATTTGGCAAGGAATACCAACAGAAAATAATACTCCTTGTGCGGTGGTGTTAGGACAAAAAAGCTTTGATTTAGTCGAAATAAATCAAGGTGTTTATTTTCCTAGCGCTAGTAGTTTAAGTATGCCTTATGGTGTGGCAGCTAGTAGTGATTGGTTATTAGTTGCGGATACTGCTAATTCTCGTTTGTTGGGATGGAAAAAGCCAGAATTAATTATATCTTTGCAAGGTGCTGTTGCGGATGCTATAGCTGGACAAATAGATTTTCAAAGTAAAGGTGAAAATCGCGATTTTGGAATAGCAAAACGAGATAGTTTAAATTGGTGTTATGGGATAAAAGTATGTGGCAATACTGCGGTAATAGCTGATTCTGGAAATAACCGAGTTTTAATTTGGAAAATGGAAGTATAGATATTATCTCACGCAGAGGCGCAGAGGAGCCAGTGCGTTGCGCGGGTTCCCCTGTAGCAACTGGCGTCGCGCAGAGAAGAAAAAGATTTATGTCTATTGAGGAAATCAGGGTTTATGGTACTGTTCAGGGGGTAGGATTCCGTCCTACTGTGTATCGTTTGGCGAGAGCTTGCGGGTTACTTGGTGAAGTTTTTAATGATGGTCAAGGTGTGTTAATTCGGGTATCTGGTAGTGATGAATCTATAGCAAAATTTATTCAAAGATTGCAGGAAGAGTGTCCTCCTTTAGCAATAATTAATCAACTGACACGAACTCGTTATCAGGGTGAATTTAGCTTTAATGATTTTGTTATTTCTACAAGTGTTAGTAACGCGGTAAAAACAGAAATTGCCGCTGATGCTGCTACTTGTCCGCAATGTCAATCAGAAATTTTTAATCCCCTTAGCAGTTGGTATCGTTACCCCTTTACTAACTGTACTCATTGCGGTCCGCGCTTGAGTATTATTCGCGCCATTCCTTACGACCGAAATAATACCAGCATGGCTGCTTTTACCATGTGTTCAGAATGTGCGAAGGAATACAACGATGTCGAAAACCGTCGATTTCACGCCCAACCTATTGCTTGCCATATCTGCGGTCCCCAAGTGACTTTAGAACGTGCAGATGGTAAGCCGATTACCGCTTTCATGTTCTCCATGCTGGATGATATTGATGCTGTTTGTACCTTGTTGCAAAAAGGCGAGATTGTAGCAATTAAGGGGTTAGGTGGTATTCATCTTGCTTGCGATGCTACGCAGGAAACAGCAGTGCAAAAACTGCGCGATCGCAAAAAACGTTACCATAAACCCTTTGCTTTAATGGCGCGAGACATAACGGTAATTGAAGAATATTGTACTCCCAACGCCAAGGAAAAAGAATTATTAGAAAGTCCCGCAGCACCGATTGTTTTAATGCAAAAGAAGGGACTGGAAGACACGGTGACAAGAGAAAAACTCTTAACTCCTAACTTTTGTAGAGACGCGATTAATGGCGTCTCTACAACTCCTAACTCTATAGCACATTCTGTAGCACCTGGGCAAAATACCCTCGGTTTTATGCTACCTTATACGCCCTTGCATCATCTAATTCTCAAACGAATGAATCGTCCGATTGTTTTAACAAGTGGCAATATTTCTGATGAACCGCAATGTATTGATAATGAAGAAGCGCGGCAAAAGTTAGGGAAAATTGCAGATTATTTTCTTCTCCATAACCGCGAGATTGTTAACCGATTAGATGATTCGGTGGTACGGGTTGTTGCTGATAAAGTGCAAACAATTCGCCGCGCTAGAGGATACGCGCCAGCACCTATAAATTTACCACCAGGATTTAACAAAGTTCCTCATATATTAGCAATGGGTAGCGAGTTAAAAAATACCTTTTGTTTATTGCGAGATGGACAAGCAATTCTCTCTCAGCATTTAGGAGATTTAGAAAACGCTGCTGCTTTTAACGCTTATCAAGATACGCTAAATTTATATTTAAATTTATTTGAGCATAAACCAGAAGTAATATCTCTAGATTTACATCCTGAATATCTTTCAACAAAATTAGGTAAAGAACTAGCAGAAGCTAATCAAATAAAAGTTTATAACATCCAACATCATCACGCCCATATTGTCGCTTGCATGGCAGAAAATGGTATTCCTCTAGATAGCAAACCTATTTTAGGAATCGCTTTAGATGGACTGGGTTATGGCGAAGATGGTACACTCTGGGGCGGAGAATTTCTGTTAGCAGATTATCGCAAATTTAAACGACTGGCAACATTTAAACTAGTAGCAATGATTGGAGGTACACAAGCAATTTATCAGCCTTGGCGTAACACTTATGCCCAATTGCTATCAGCGTTACTTGGCAAGATTTAAAACAAGAGTACGGTGAGTTAGAAATCTTACAATTTCTCGAAAAAAAGCCGTTAAACCTTCTCAATCAGCTTATAGAAAAAGAGATTAACTCTCCCCTAGCTTCATCTGTGGGGCGTTTATTTGATGCAGTTGCTGCTGCGATCGGTATTTGTCGCGAAGAATGTAGCTATGAAGGACAAGCAGCGATCGCAATGGAAGCCTTAATCGATGTCCATAGCTTAAATAATCATGAAGAAACGCAAATATATCCTTTTAAACTTGACATTTTAGATAGTATTTATTGTATAGACCCGCGCCCAATGTGGCAAGCCTTACTCCACGACTTGCAACAGCAGATTTCTCAACCTGTCATAGCTGCTAAATTTCACAATAGTTTAGCTAACGCCATTGTAGAAATGGTTAAACATCTGCGTACAGAAAATGTAATCAATCAAGTCCTTCTCACCGGAGGAGTTTTTCAAAATAGTATTTTATTACAGCAAGTAACTAAACGCTTAGAAGCATTAGAAATAAAAGTACTAACTCACAGTTTAGTACCCTCAAACGATGGCGGTTTATCATTAGGGCAAGCTGTTATTGCAGCCGCTAAATTAATAAATTCATAAGTCATCTTTTAAATATGGCAACCCTAAATAATTCCTTAATTCTTTCTTCTCTTGGCGTTCTTGGCATCTTCTCCTTCGGAGACGCCAAGGGCGAAGGCGGTTCGTTTCTCTTTAACTAGGAAAATCAAAAATGTGTTTAGGAATTCCCGGTCAAATTACAGAAATAACTGACATAAATCAAAAACTAGCCGTTGTTAATGTTGGTGGTGTAAAGCGTCAAGTTAATATTGCTTGCATAGTTAACGAACAGCATCCCGCCGAATCTTGTGTTGGAGATTGGGTCTTGGTTCATGTTGGCTTTGCCATGAATCGAATTAATGAAAAAGAAGCGGCGGAAACATTAAAGTTATTGGAAGAGTTAGCAGAAGCGATGAGTTAATATAAGCGCTGTTAGCGAAGCTTTCCCGTAGGGTAGCGCTTACTACGAGTAAATTATTAATCTAAAATACAAAGTTAATATGAAATACGTTGATGAATTCCGCGAACCACAAAAAGCTGAAGCATTACTCCGCGAAATCGAAAGATTATGTCAAATACTAGGAAAGCCTATCAAATTAATGGAAGTATGTGGGGGTCATACCCATTCTATTTTTAAGTATGCCATTGAAGAAGTTTTGCCGGACACAATAGAATTAATTCACGGTCCCGGTTGTCCGGTGTGTGTGATGCCAAAGGGGAGATTAGATGATGCGATCGCTATCTCCCAAAATCCTAACATCATTTTCACCACGTTTGGCGATGCCATGCGGGTTCCCGGTTCTACAACCAGCTTACTGCAAGCCAGGGCAAAAGGCGCAGATATTCGCATGGTTTACTCTCCCTTAGATAGCCTGCAAATTGCCAGAGAAAACCCCGACAAAGAAATCGTATTCTTTGCCCTTGGCTTTGAAACAACTGCCCCCAGCACTGCTTTCACCATCTTACAAGCAGCATCTGCAAAAATTCACAACTTCAGCATGTTTTCCAATCACGTTCTCGTTATTCCTGCCTTGGAAGCATTATTAGATAATCCCGATTTACAACTTGATGGCTTTATCGGTCCGGGTCATGTCAGCATGGTAATTGGCACTAACCCTTATCAATTTATTTCCCAACAGTATCATAAGCCAATTGTTGTCTCTGGATTTGAACCTTTAGATATTTTTCAATCAATTTGGATGCTATTACAGCAGCTAGTTGAAAATCGTTGTGAAGTTGAAAATCAATATAACCGAATCGTAGAAAAACCGGGAAATATTGTTGCGATAGAAGCTATCAACGAAGTTTTTACAGTACGAGAAAACTTTGATTGGCGCGGCTTGGGTGACATTCCCAACTCTGGCTTAAAAATTCGGACAAAGTATGCTCAATTTGACGCTGAACTTAAATATACCATTCCTAATCTCAAAGTTGCTGACCATAAAGCTTGTAAATGTGGGGAAATTCTCAAAGGAGTATTGAAGCCTTGGGAATGCAAAGTATTCGGTACAGCTTGCACCCCAGAAACCCCGATTGGAACTTGCATGGTTTCTTCTGAAGGTGCTTGTGCAGCTTATTACAAATATGGTCGCCTTTCTAAGGTTGCTAAGAAAAATATACCGGAAAAATCACAGGTAACAATATCTCAAGAACCTCTCCCCGCGTGCGGTAATTCTCGATGAAAGGATAAAGTTGTATGCCATTTATCACAGTTCAAATTGCTAAAGGTCATTCTATTGAAAAAAAGCGCGAATTAGTTAAAGCCCTCACTGATACACTCGTTGCTACTTTGGGTTCTAAGCCAGAGTGGATCACAATTCATATTGATGAATTTGAACGGGAAAATTGGGCGGTAGGGGGTCAATTACATTCTGATAAGCATAGTGGCAGACATACGGAGAAAGGCGTATAACGCTAAGATTGTAAAGTGCGTTTTCTAACGGATTTTACAACTTCTACGTAAAAATCGTCAAGTATGAAAATACCAACGACATACCGAATTAATAGTAAGCGGTGTATTCTTAGGTGCATCTCTGAACAAGATATTCCACATGTCTTCTCAGCTACACTGTTTCCGGGGTTTAACGATGGGATGCTTTGGGAACCACCGCAA
The DNA here is from genome assembly GCA_964245695.1 of uncultured bacterium. Lineage (GTDB taxonomy): Bacteria > Cyanobacteriota > Cyanobacteriia > Cyanobacteriales > Nostocaceae > Hassallia. The sequence goes on from CAXTNZ010000189.1 coordinate 8,662, forward strand.
TCAATCGAAGAACTTAACGAACCCTTTAAAAGAAGTCTTCAAGCCTGGGATTCTGGTTCAGCTTATACATTTACAATTGATGCCAACAATAACACATTCATTGGCAGAATTTCTATTAGAAAAAGCGAAACTGAAGGTGTTTGGAATCTTGGCTTCTGGACACACCCAGAACATCAACGTCAGGGTTACATGACAGAGGCTGCTAAAGTAATTATCGAGTTCGGTTTCACGGTTTTGGATGGCGATCGCATAGAAGCCTATCATGCTTTGTGGAATACGGGTAGTGAAAAAGTCTTAAAAAATGTGGGCATGAAGTTTGTTCGTTATATCCCGCAAGGCTTTCAGAAGCATGGTAAGTGGGTAGACGAGAATCTTTTGACAATTGAAAGAGAAGCTTTCCAAGCTTTAAAGGAAATTTAAATCTTATTTAATATGAAACTTTCCCCCAATAACTCAGCACAAAATCCCCTATTTCAAAAAGTCCCTCGCCGAGGTAAACTGCGAGATACTCATATTACTCTCGCGCATGGTAGCGGTGGTAAAGCAATGCGCGATTTAATTGATGATATCTTTATCAGTAATTTTGATAATCCAATTCTCTCGCAATTAGAAGACCAAGCAACCTTTAATTTAGCAAGTTTCACGCAACACGGAGATAGACTCGCTTTCACCACTGATTCTTATGTTGTAGATCCTTTATTTTTTCCCGGCGGTGATATAGGAGAATTAGCAATTTATGGCACCGTCAATGATTTAGCGGTGAGTGGTGCTAAACCTTTATATCTTAGTTGTAGTGTTATTTTAGAAGAAGGATTATCTGTAGAAACATTACGGCGCGTCGCTACAAGTATGAAAATAGCCGCGCAGAAAACTGGTATACAAATTGTGACAGGTGACACGAAAGTTGTGCAGCGCGGTGCTGTAGATAAGTTGTTTATTAATACTGCTGGTATTGGCGTAATTCCGGCGGTAGTTGCTATTTCGGCACATAATATTCAACCCGGAGATGCGATAATTATTAATGGTGAATTGGGCAATCATGGCGCTGCTATTTTAATTGCCCGTGGTGAATTAGCATTAGATACTGATATTGAAAGTGACTGTCAGCCATTGCATAATTTAGTTGAAACTATCCTCAATGTTTGTCCCGAAGTTCATGCAATGCGGGATGCAACACGCGGTGGTTTGGCTACAGTATTAAATGAATTTGCTGTTAGTTCTAATGTAGGAATTCGCATGTATGAAAAGTCTATCCCAGTGCGTGAAGAAGTAAAAGGTGTGTGCGAAATTTTAGGTTTAGATCCGTTGTATTTGGCGAATGAAGGTAAGCTGGTTGTAGTGGTGAAAGGTGATAATGCTGACACTGTTTTATCAGCTATGAAGTCTCACCCAGCCGGAAAAGATGCTTGTATTATCGGTGAAGTTATTTCCTCGCCTCCGGGAATTGTATTATTAAACACTATTTTCGGTGCTGAACGCATTGTTGATATGCTTGTGGGCGATCAGCTACCACGGATTTGTTAAGTTATGATGATGATTTCATATAATTTATTAAGTTTTTATATAGATATTTGTAGTCAATCGGACTTTTTCACAAAAAGGCTATTGATAGGATTTGGGAAAGATAAGTAATCACAAGTTAGTTTATTGGTAAATTAAATAATTTTTGTTAGTAATTATACAAGCTTAATTGCCGAAACGTACCGATTTTTTCGGGTGCGTTACACTGCGTTAACGCACCCTACATCTTGTTTTAAAAAGAGCGATCGCACGCATCGCCTGAATTTTATGCACGAAATAGGAATTACTCAAAATGTTGTGGCAATTGTAGCTGAATACGCCAATGGTGCAAAAGTACGACGAGTATTATTAGAAATTGGCAAGCTTTCAGCTATTATGCCTGATGCCGTATCTTTTTGTTTTGATGTTTGTTCTCAAAACACAGTTTTAGAAGGAGCAATATTAGAAATATTGCAAATTCCCGGTTTGGCAAGATGTCGTCAATGTGGTGCAAAAGTTCCTTTAGAAAAGCCCTTTGGTGTCTGTAGTTGTGGAAGTAAGCAATTAGATTTAATAGCTGGCGAAGAATTAAAGATTAAGGAAATAGAGGTAGATGAAGTATGTGTGTAACTTGCGGTTGTTCTGATGATGCTGAAGCTAAAGTTTCTAATTTGCAAACGGGTACAGTAATGACAATTCAGCCTCAAAGTGAAACCCACCACCATCATACTCATGTGTTACCTGATGGCGTTACCCATTCTCACAGTCACGAACCTGTTACTGAAACCCACCACCATCATACTCATGTGTTACCTGATGGCAAGGTTGTCACCCATTCTCACAATCACGATATTAATGAAGTATCTCAAATTCATGCCAAAATACATGGCAGAACTATATCTTTAGAACATGAAATTTTAGGAAAAAATAATCTGATAGCTGCCCAAAATCGCGGCTGGTTTAAAGGCAGAAATATTCTGGCATTAAATTTAGTCAGTTCTCCGGGTTCGGGAAAAACAACTCTTTTAACTCGGACAATTAATGATTTAAAACAAAAGTTATCTATTAGTGTAATTGAAGGCGATCAAGAAACTACTAATGATGCGGAAAAAATCAAAGACACAGGCTGCAAAGTCGTCCAAGTCAATACGGGTAGTGGCTGTCATTTAGATGCAGCAATGGTAGAACAAGGTTTGCAACAACTCAATCCACCTTTGGACTCGGTAGTGATGATTGAAAATGTTGGTAATCTTGTTTGTCCGGCTTTATTTGATTTAGGAGAACAAGCAAAAGTTGTAATTTTATCGGTGACAGAAGGAGAAGATAAACCGATAAAATACCCCTATATGTTCCGCGCTAGTGAGATAATGATTTTGACAAAAATTGATTTGCTGCCTTATGTCAAGTTTGATGTCCAACGCTGCATAGAATACGCCAAGCAAGTCAATCCGCAAATTCAGATTTTTCAGCTTTCGGCGCAGACTGGAATCGGATTGGAGAATTGGTATGAGTGGCTATCCCAAAAAGCAGTAAATTTATCTACATTAGTTTCTACTTAACCGCTGCAAATCGGGGTGTATGTCACAGAAAAAAGCGGCTTTAAACTTCGTAATCTTGCTGGGTATTGTCAGCCTTTGCGCTGATGCGACGTATGAAGGGGCGCGTAGCATTACGGGGGCTTATCTTGGGGGTTTGGGCGCTAGCGGTACTGTGGTGGGGCTGGTAGCGGGTTTAGGCGAGTTAATTGGTTATGGCTTTCGCTTAGTTATCGGTTATCTCAGCGACCAGACGCGAAAATACTGGGGAATCACTACACTCGGTTATTTTATCAATACGGCAGTTGTACCGCTTTTAGCCTTAGCTGGACGCTGGGAAGTTGCTGCGGGGTTGATGATTGCTGAACGCACGGGCAAAGCAATTCGCACTCCTCCGCGAGATGTGCTGCTTTCCCATGCTGCTAGTCAAGTGGGCAGGGGGTTTGGCTTTGGGTTGCATGAAGCGATGGATCAGATCGGTGCTGTGATGGGACCACTCGCTGTGGCAGCGGTACTTTATTTCCACGGAGGGTATCAGGCTGGCTTTGCAATTTTGATTGTGCCAGCGGTACTAGGGTTAATTGTGCTTTTGATAGGACAACGACTTTATCCAAATCCCCGCGATTTTGAAGTGGACACACCAACACTTAAAGGGGAGGGTTTGCCACGAGTCTTTTGGATTTATCTTGCTGCTGTTGCACTGATTGCAGCTGGGTATGCAGATTTTCCCCTCATTGCCTACCACTTTCAGAAAAAAGCGATCGCTACTAATCAAATCATTCCCTTGCTTTATGCTGTGGCAATGGCTGTTGACGCTGTAGCCGCACTAATATTTGGGCGTTTATTTGACCGCAGTGGTATTTCTATCCTGACGAACGCAGTTTTTTTGTCGTTCATGTTTGCCCCGTTAGTATTCTTAGGAAGCAGCAATTTTGCCTTCATGGGAATGATTTTGTGGGGTGTGGGAATGGGGGCACAAGAATCGATTATGAAAGCTGCGGTTGCTGGGATGGTGCCAATGGATAAACGTGCTTCTGCTTATGGTATCTTCAGCGCTGGCTATGGCTTATCCTGGTTTTTGGGTAGCGCTTTAATGGGAATTTTGTACGATCGCTCAGTCATGTCGCTAGTTGTCTTTTCAGTTATCAGTCAACTAGCAGCGATTCCCATTTTTCTGCTACTAAGAAGATACCGCGCATAAGTTAAAGCCAATCTCGATAAGCTGAGATTTCGTTGACGCTAATTTCAAACGCACCCCCTTTGCCAAATGGGGGATAAACGCGGATGTTAGCGTTACTAGAAAATCGCTCAAGTCGATTGCCAAATTGAGGAATGTTGCTGACTATATGCCAGTAAGATACTATGTCAGGACTGTCAATTATTAAAGTCAGGCTATTGGCATTTGTGGTGATGTACCAATGACAGTTAGAGAGTAATGTTCGGGTAATGCGATCGCACGCTTGATAAAAGCATCTGCCAGTAGATTGTTCTAGCTCTTGATGCAGCATTCTATCAAGTTTTGTCACCTCTGTTGGCGGTAAATCGTCCGCAGGTAGTGAAGATGGTTTACACATAATTTTGCACCTCCTGGTTGTAGCGAGTCAAACTCTCTAGGTTTTTTTGCAAGTCAAAAGACGAGGGTTTGAGTGCCAGCGTGCCTATATTTAATTCATCCTGAAATTTTTTGATTTTGTGGCGACAAGTAGCTACATCACCAATAATCGAATTCTCAATCAAATAGTCTTCATCAAAACAAATGTTGTCGCGGTCAAATGATTTGACTTTTTGATTGAGGCTGCCTTGCATGAGTTGGGCAGAATTCGCTTTCATTTTCAGGCTGTATTTGCGGATAAAAGGCATCGCTTCATTTACCGCTTCATCGTATGTCTTAGCGGCAAAAAAGAAGCGTGCCAGCATAAGATTTTCAGCACCGCTGGAATTTAAGGCACGATATTTGGCAACAGTATTCTTCAATCTATTCAGTGAAAACGGCGGTCCCCCCATCAAACCGAAGGAATGTTTTGCGGCAAAGGCTACTCCGTCATCATCGCCAGTTGCTACAAACACGGGAATTTTCGGTTGCAATGGTTTCGGGTAAATTGTCAACTTTGCACATTGATAATATTGCCCGTTAAAGGTGACATCCCTTTCATATAACAACTGCTGAATCATCGCCATCGCTTCTAACATTTTCGGGCGAGATTCACTCGTTGCTGTGGCAAAATGTTTGTTTTGTTGCGGAAACGGTCCACCTTTGGCAATTCCAAATATCAATCGCCCACTACATAAATTATCCAATGTAGCAATATCTTCCGCTACTCGAATCGGGTTATGAAACGCTAGCAATACCGCTCCAGTTCCTAATCGAATTGTGGAAGTAACGCCCGCTAAATGCGCCAGCAAGACTAACATTGATGAACTGATATTCAATTCATTGAAATGATGTTCGCTCACCCACGCTTCCTCAAAGCCGAGGTATTCGGCGTGTTTCACCAGCGCGACTTGTTCAAAAATGGCGCGATGGGCATCCTGGTAGGGATTTTCATAATTACAAAACAGTCCAATTTTCATGGCGATCGCTATTATTTCTAAGTTGCGACCAAATGCAAATCTAACCACAAGCGTGGATGTGCCTGCTTTAGTTTTGACATCGGATCGCGTAGCAGTCGTGAGGCATTCATAAATACCACCTGAACTAGCCCCATGTTGTCTGCTACTTCTCTGAGTACATCTTTTTTAGCTTGCACATAAGTCAATATTTCCGCAGAGCAATAAATCCCTATGTATTGCAAGCGTTTAGGAGGTCGTCCCCAATAACAGGTAATGACTTTCACATAACAGCCGTCTAACAATTCCCCTAATTGTGGGTAATAGTCTTCCACGACTCTGATGAATTCTTTGGCTAGGATATCTTCAGTAATCATTACAAAACATATTTTCGTAGCGCTCATCACATATGTTAATAT
>CAXTNZ010000190.1:0-14656 GCA_964245695.1 uncultured bacterium
ACCTCTCCCTCCCCGAACGCATCAACTCTCGCCCTTTACCGCCGGTAGAAGTGGTGGATATGCGACAAGAATTGCAGCAGGGAAATCGTTCTATATTTAGTAGGTCGCTGCAAGACGCTTTGCAACAGTTGCAAGAAAGGCGACAACAGGGAATTTTATTTATTCATAGACGGGGACATAGTACGTTTGTATCTTGCCGCAGTTGTGGATATGTGCTGGAATGTCCTCATTGTGATGTTTCGCTGGCGTATCACCACAGCGAAGAAGGAGCGCCGCAATTGTTAAGGTGTCATTACTGTAACTTTGCGCGATCGCATCCTCAAAATTGCCCCGAATGCAGTTCGCCTTACTTAAAATTCTTTGGTAGCGGTACGCAGCGAGTTGCACAAGAATTAGCGCGACAGTTTCCCGAATTACGCTTTATTCGGTTTGATAGCGATACCACCCGCAATAAAGGCTCACACCGCAAGCTGTTAACTAAGTTTGCCAACGGCGAAGCCGAATTGTTGGTAGGTACACAAATGCTCACCAAAGGATTAGATTTGCCCCAAGTAACATTAGTGGGGGTAGTTGCGGCTGATGGTTTGTTGAATTTATCAGATTATCGCGCCAGCGAACGCGCATTTCAAACTTTAACCCAAGTAGCTGGACGTGCTGGTAGAGGTGACGATCCTGGTAAGGCAATTATACAAACTTACACACCCGAACATCCAGTAATTGAAGCAGTGCAACGGCATGATTATGAGTCTTTTATTCATGCCGAATTAGAACAAAGACAAGCATTAAATTATCCTCCTTATGGGAGATTGATTTTATTGCGCTTAAGTAGTTTAGATGCAATTCAAGTGCAAAACGCCGCGCAAATCATCGCAACGGCTTTGAATTCAAAAGAGGGATTTGAAATATTGGGACCAGCACCGGCGAGTATTTTAAGAGTAGCAAATCGTTATCGCTGGCAGATATTAATTAAATTTGCTCCTGATGCTTTGCCACAATTGCCAGATTGGGAAGAAGTGCGTCAGCTTTGTCCTTCATCTGTTAGCTTAACGATAGATGTAGACCCATTAAATATGATGTGATATTTGGTTCGGAAAATCACTCAATTGGATAAGAGTTATGGTCAATAAAATTGCGATTGTCGGTGCTGGACCTAGCGGAGTCCTACTTGCTCACTACTTATTGCGTCGTGACGACAAATACCAAATCGACATTTATGAACGTCGCAGCGACCCGCGAATTGTTGAGTTCTCAAAATCCAGAACTTACCCCATCTCCCTAAACGAAAGAGCAATGAGCGCTTTGAGGAAGATTGAAGGCTTGGAGGAAGCGGTCAAAGTTATAAGCTTGGAAATGTGGGGAACGATTTTTCACCAAAAAAACGGCAAAACGCGGTTGACGCAAAGAAAGAAACCTTTGATTACCCTTGACCGTACTAGTTTAGCGATCGCGCTATTGGAATTAACCCAAAAGTACGACAACAGCAGACTCAACATTCACTTTAACTGCCAATGCACCCAAGTGGATTTTGCGGCGAAAAAGGCAAAATTTCAAAAAGTTGCCCAAGCAATATCCGCAGAAGTAGAAGAAGATTTCACAGTTGATTATGACTTGTTAATTGGTGCCGATGGGTCGCAATCTGTGGTGAGAGAGCATTTTCTGTCCACAGAAGATTTTGAGTGTGAGCAAAAGTACGTCCTTAATGACTATAAATCGATTTTCCTACCTCGCCCCGACGAAAAGTTAGGCATCGACCTACAAATGGGCAAAATCCACTCTTGGATGATAGACGACGGCACATTTTTAGTGCTGCTGCATCAACTAGACGGAAAGATGAGTGGTGTCATCTTGTTTCCCCGCAATAAAAATCAGATAGTTGGTCTTTCCACTACAAAAGAGGTACTTAAATTCTTTCAAGAGAATTTCCCCGAAGTTGGTCAGTTGATGCCAGAATCGGAAGCTGAAGCTTTCCTCAATAGACCGATATCGAGAATTTTAACTATTCGCTGTAACCGTTATCATCAAGGTGACAGTGTACTGCTCATTGGAGACGCAGCACATTCTGTGTCGTCATCTATCGGTCAAGGTTGCAATGCGGCACTTGAAGATGTAGTCTTGTTTGACAACCTTTTAGATGAGTATTCTGACAATTTAGCAGCAGCGATTGAACAGTTTACTATTTGCCGCAAGCAGGATGCTCACTCGTTAGTTGAGCTTGGCGATAATGCTTTTCCTTCAACTAAAGGATTATTTATTGAATTTGTCTTGAGGGAAAGTCTTGCCAAAATTCTGCACCAACTATTTCCCAAGCTTTTCTCACCTTCGCTATCTGAGTTGATATTTGAAACCACAGTTCCCTATTCAGAAATTTTGCAGTTATACAAAGGTTGGATATCCAAGGTGAAACAGTCGAACGAGAAGTTATTAGCAAATATGTAGGTAAGTAAGTAGGCGAAATTAAACGTAAAATACTCTCCTGGTTCGTAGTGAGCCAGCGCGGTCATGTTCGTTACCCCCATGAGCAACTGGCGAAGAGCGGAGGGTGAGCGGTTTACCGCTCAGAGGATGTTTGAAAAGTATTATTATTAACATCATCACCTCCCAAACCTAACCCCTAGCCCCTTCCCTGCAAGGGAAGGGGAACAAGAAAATAAGCTTATTCTTTGCCTCTCCCCCCGTGGGGGAGAGGAATGGAAGCGGGGTTACTCGGTAAACTTTTTGACTTTCACTCACATCCTCTCAGATCAAGGGTTTTAAGGGCTGAAGCCCTTACTACAAATATCCGTTTATTTATGCCCATTTACTTATAAATCAACTAAACAGAAAACCTAACCTATTGGGTACGATGATTTCTAGATAGTGATCTATAGTTGATTCATTCTGAGACGCAACACTTTTATGATAAGAGGTAGCTCTGTGCTTAACACATGGTTCAAGAAGTATCTAGAGTCTCGACCTTGCCTAACCGCTTTTAATGATTCACAGCAAAAAGAGCCTCGGCAGCATACCCACTTTATCTTGTTTCCCAGCAATCGGTGGTTTAACATCACGCTTAACCAAATTATGGATCGTCCAGAATGGTACAAAGGAGTGATCCATAACCACCCGTGGTTTAACATCAGTATCATTTTGAAGGGTGGGTACTGGGAGAAAACCGAGAACGGGGTGAAGTGGCATGGACCTGGCTCAATCATCTTCCGGTCTGCGAAAAAATACCATTCCATTTGGATCAAAGATGGTAAAGACGCATGGACTTTGTTTATCCACGGTCCACTTACCAAAAAATTTGATTTTATTAAGGATGGGGAGCCAGTAACCCCGGATCAGTTGGGAATGCCGAAAGCTGTATTGACGCGTCAGTAAACTATAGCGGTTTGCATTTGGATGCAATACATAGCGTGTAACGCTATTTGAGAACCGCTATATTCGCGGCGTTGCTGAATTGAAGTATGAATAAGCCTCACGCAAAGAGACGCTAGTACGCCGGGCGCAGAAATAAGCATATCATTCATGCACAGTTAGAAAGCCTAAAAATGCAATACGAGCAAACCAAACGGCTATCAAATCGGTAATTCAAACGTCTAGTTGGGGTACAACGACGGACTTTTGACGAGATGGTCAAAGTAATGCAGTGGAAAGCAGATGCAGGTAATCTTCCATAATCTAAAAGTTTGGAATTCAAATCTGCATCTGCCGTTAAATTTTTGGAAGTAGCTATAGTGGTAATGCCAATTACATATCTTCTAACTCAATTCCTTTGGTTTCCTTAATAAAAAAGAGAACGAAAAATAACGAGATAGCCGCCGCAGTTGTATACAGACCATAGGCAGCACCCAGCCCAAAATATTGCAATATCGGAGGAAATGTCGTGGAAACGGCAAAATTCGCAACCCATTGCATTGCAGCAGCAACTGAAAGTGCAGCACCTCGAATTCTGTTATTAAACATTTCTCCCAACAGCACCCAGGTAACAGGACCCCAGGAGAAACCGAAGCAAAACACATAGAGGTTGGCTGCTATGAGAGCTACAATACCCGCACTGCCGCTGAGAGTAGGGTTGCCGGCAGCATCGAGTTGAGCGGTTCCAAAAATAGAAGCCAACGTCCCCAAGGTCACGGTCATGCCGATTGACCCTAGAATGAGCAAGGGCTTGCGACCAAATTTATCCACGAAGGCGATCGCAATCAGCGTTGTAATAATATTTACAGCACCTGTGATCGCCGTAATCGTCAAGGAATCTTTTTCGGAAAAGCCGACTGCCCGCCACAAAACGCTGCTGTAGTAGAAGATTACATTAATCCCAACGAATTGCTGGAGTACAGATAAACCTATTCCTATCCAAACAATCGGCAGGAGTCCGCCACTTCTTGCCAAGAGGTCAGAAAATTTAGGCTGGCGCTCTTGAAGCACTGTTTGCCGAATTTCTTCGATTTTTTCCAGCACGTTTCCCCCCAAAATCTTCGTCAGAACGCTTTGGGCTTCTGGCTCCCGTCCTTGGGCAACTAAATAACGCGGGGATTCGGGAATCGTTAAAGCAGCCATTCCGTAAAACACGGCTGGCGGGACTGCTGTCCAAAACATCCAGCGCCAGGCTGCAATCCCAAACAAAAACGGCGAGTCTGCTGAACCTGCTGACACAGCGATAAAGTAGTCACTTAGTAAAGCGATGAAAATTCCCACCACAATCGCTAGTTGCTGGAGAGATCCTAGCCTTCCGCGCAAATGAGTGGGAGAACACTCCGCAATGTAAGCTGGCGCGATCACGCTGGCAGCGCCGATTGCAATCCCACCCAACAGTCGCCAAAAAATAAAATCCCAGATAGTGAAGGCAAACCCAGAGCCAATAGCACTGATAGTAAACAACACCGAAGCGACTACCATTGCCTTGACTCGACCATAACGGTCTGCAATCTGTCCGGCAAAGAAAGCTCCTACCGCAGATCCCAGCAATGCTAAGGACACTGCAAAACCAGTCACCCAACTAGTAGTGTTAAAGGCTTTTGCCAAAGCTAAAACCGCACCGTTGATTACAGCAGTGTCAAAACCGAACAAAAAGCCGCCGAGGGCAGCAGCACCAGCAATCAGGATGACGTAATACGTGTTGGCTTTACGACGTGTAGTAGTAGAGGTCATGGTTATATCTCATATATGTAGTGAGAGTGTTTACTGCCGTTGCTGAGTAAAACTATGATTTATTCACGCAGAGAGAAGAAGGTTCGAGAGTGATTCATACTGCAATTAAGCAATGCCAAAAATCTTATTCCCTTCTGCCTTCTGCCTTCTGCCTTCGTTTACCGTCTGGAACGTCTGCGGAGCCGATCAATCATTACTGCCACAATAATTACCAGTCCTTTGACGACTAATTGCCAGAAGAAAGACATGTTCAACAAAGTCAAACCATTGTTCAGAGTAGCAATGATTAATGCACCTAGAAGGGTTCCGCCGATAGTACCAATACCGCCTGTAAAGCTGGTTCCACCAAGAATCACAGCCGCGATCGCATCCAATTCGTAACCCTGACCCAACATCCCAGTAGCACTATAAAGACGACTGGCACTCATTATTCCTGCCAACCCTGCCAGCAATCCACTGACACCATAGACAAATAGCAACACGCGGTTAACTTTAATCCCAGTTAATCTTGCTGCTCGCTCGTTACCACCTACAGCATAAATCTGCACTCCTAAAACAGTCTGCCGCAGGACAAACCAACTAGCTACCACAGTCAATAGCGCAATTATCACCAACCAGGGAAGGGGACCCAAATAGTTATTACCTACCCAAGCAAAACCTATGTCACGGTTAATCAGCGTTGTACCATTGGCAACCAAAAAGGCTGCACCCCGCAAGGCAGTAAGTGAACCCAGGGTGACAATGAAAGGTGGTACATCCAAAAAGGTAATCAGGGCACCGTTGACTAAGCCCAAAAGCAATCCTGTCAACAAACCAGCAGGTACAGCTGCCCAACCTAAAGCAGGAAGTAGGGATACCAGTAATGTAACTACGGCAGAAACAGCTAATATTGATCCAACTGAAAGGTCAATACCTCCAGTCAGAATTACAAACGTCATTCCCGTTGCCAACACAATATTGATGGATGCCTGCCGCAATATATTAACGACGTTACCGGCTGTGAGGAAGTTGGGAGAAACGAGTGTAAATAAGATGCAGATAAGCACTAAGATTGGTAGAATACCTGCAACTTCGAGTAAAGTATTGATTGATTTGCGCTTGCGCTGTGTTGAATTGGTATCTACTCTATTAGTGGCTGGTCTTACTGTCTGACTCATGATGCTAGTACCTCCGATGCTCCTGTTGCATAGTGCATAATCTTTTCTTGAGTAATTTCTTTACCAACGCTGTCATCTAGTTCGCCCACCATCTGTCCTTCTCGCATCACTAGAACGCGATCGCTCATCCCGACAACCTCTGGTAGTTCGCTAGAAACCATCAAAATAGCAACACCTTGTGCCGCAAACTCGCTGATAATTCGGTAAATCTCGCTTTTAGCACCAATATCTACACCGCGCGTCGGTTCATCCAACATCAGTACTCTCGGCTTAATCGCTAGCCAACGTGCCAGCAGAAGCTTCTGCTGATTGCCTCCAGAAAGGTCTACCGCTCTGATTTCCAAATTCGCAAGCCGGATATTGAAGTTTTCAACTGCCTGAGTTGCAAGTTGATTGACTGAACCCCAGTTAACGACACCAGCTTTTGCATCCTGCTTGAGTGTATTGATGGCAATATTCTTACGGGAACTCATTTCCAGAAATAAACCTTGGTCTTTGCGGTCTTCTGGGACGTAGCCAATTCCGGCAGCAATGGCATCACTGGGTGTATTAATATCCAGTTTTTTGCCATTTAAAAACACTTCACCACTTGCCTTGCGGTCAGCACCAAAAATCAGCCGGGATACCTCCGTGCGTCCTGCACCAACCAGTCCTGCTAAACCGAGAATCTCTCCAGCATGAATCTTAAAACTAGTCGGCTTAATCTTGCGTCCGTCGCTGATATTTCTGACTTCCAGCACCACCGAACCTGGATTTTTTTGCCGTTGATGTTCGTAAAAGTCCTGCATGGAGCGACCGACCATCATCTGCACCAATCGCTGTGGAGAAATTTCATCCCGTGTGAGACTGCCAACATATTGACCATCGCGCAGCACGCTAATCCGGTCAGCTAGAGCATATATTTCTTCCATGCGGTGGCTGATATAGATAATAGCGATGCCGTCATTCCGCAGTTTGCGAATGACTTCAAACAACCGCTCAGTCTCGCGGTCAGATAGTGCTGCTGTTGGTTCATCCATAACCAAAACGCGGCTTTTGTCCTTTAGCGCACGCGCAATTTCAACTTGTTGCTGTTCGGCGATCGCCAAATTACCAACTACATCATGCGCTGTAAAAGTGGCGCCGAGGCTTTGAAGAACTTGCTTTGCTTCAACTTCCATACCTTTGCGGTCTAAAAATTGACCTCGCTGCAACTCGCTACCCATGAAAATATTTTCGGCAACGGTTAAGTTGGGTGCAACATTTAGTTCTTGATAAATCAGATTAATACCTGCTTTACGTGCTGTAGCTGGATCAGTAATTTTCACAGGGCTACCATTAATCCGAATCTCTCCAGAGGAAGCAATATAAGCTCCAGCAAGAATCTTCATTAATGTGCTTTTGCCTGCTCCGTTCTCACCCATGAGAGCATGAACTTCTCCTGGATAAATCGTCAGATTGACATTTTGGAGAGCAGGTACACCATGAAATTCTTTTGTAATCCCCTGCATTTCTAATACAGGGGTGACTGTTGATGGATGAGTAAACGAGGTTTCAATATTTGTTGTCATAAACAGTTCTCACAAAAACAATTTAGGATTATTTAAAACTGACAATTACTCCTTTCCCCCTGTTACAGCGGTTTTCATTTAGATGAAGTACAAATTCATCTGTGTCCATCTGTGTCCATCTGTGGTTCCATAATTCTTTGATGTATTACACCCAGTTGCAAACCGCTATAAATTACCTACATCTCTCCTTTCTTTCTCTGCGTCCTCTGCTACGAATGCGGTTAATTAAATTAGTATTCTTTTAGCGGGAAGAAAGTAAGATTACTCCCAACCTTTGGAGGTGCTGACGTTATCGCGTGTAATCAGCTTGACTGGAATCAGAATGTTGGGATTATTAGGCTTTTTGCCATGTAAGATATCGTTGCCTACCTGAACCGCTTTTTGAGTCATCCCGTTGGGATTTTGAGTCGCAGTCGCAGCATAAAGACTGTTTGAGGATGCGATCGCACCGATTGCTTCTGGCGCCCCATCGACCCCAACAATGAAAAAATCCTTGCGTTTTGCTTGGCTAGCTGCCAGGTCTACTCCAACACCACTTGGGTCATTGATTGCAAAGACTGCATCTATCTTGGGAAAGGTTGTTAGTAAATCGGTCATTACCCTTAGCCCTCCATCTCGACTCCCTTCTGCGTTCTGGTCTTTAGAGAGTATTTTTATATCAGGATATTTAGACAATACTTTCTCGCAACCATTAACTCGTTGGATTACCGAGGTAACAGGAGGACCGTTAACGATTACTAGATTGCCTTTACCTTTAAGGCGATCAGCAATATATTGGCAACTAACCTCTCCAGCTTGGAGATTGTTAGTCGTAACCGTAGCATCCACATCTGCATCAACAGCTGTATCCACCGCAATAACAACCTTATCTGCAAGCCTTGCTTTATCAACTGCTGGTCTAATTGCTTTACTATCAGCAGCATTCAGGATAATTATGTCAGTATCGGCAGCAACGAAATTTTCAATTTGGTTGAATTGTTGGTTTAGGTCATAGCCACTAGAAACCACAGTGACTTTAACATCATCACCCCCGATTTTTTTTGCTTCTTTTTCAGCCCCTTTTCCCATAAGGACAAAAAAGGGATTACTTAAATCGCCAACGGTGACACCGACAGACCGTAATTTTATATCTTGATTATTATCTTTATTCTGTGTAGCTGTATTAGCAGCAGTGTTAATAGCAGTGTTGGTTTCAGTGTTACTAGCACTGTTGCTATTGGGAGAGGAATTTGTACAGCCTACAAGAGTACTGCTGACGATACTTAATATACTACCTGCGATCGCAGTCCTTTTCAGATTCATCTTTCTTAGAGGTCATTAATTTTTGTTACTTCCCAGCCTTTGTCGCTTGTATTTGTATTTTTGCACACGTGTGCAATGAGGTGTATTAATAAATCTGTATTAATTTTCTTTACTTTTGATTGTCTTGACGAGAATTTCCTATAATAATTTTGCACACGTGTGCAGAGGTTGAGAGTTAAGTACCGCAGATGAGCAAACGAAGAATTTCTATTAAAGATATTGCTCGAAAAGCAGGCGTTTCTCATTCTACGGTTTCGCGCGCTTTGCGTGATAACCCTTTAATTAGCCAGGAGGTGCGAGAGCAAATTAAGCAAATAGCGCACGCGATGAACTATGTGCCTAATGCTGTTGCTCAAAGCTTACAAAATCAACGTACTAATACTATTGGGGTAGTAGTAACTTCAATAGCAGACCCATTTTTTGCTGAAGTCGTAGAAGGAATCGAAAAGGTAGCCAGAACAGCAGGCTTGAGTGTGTTGTTAAGTAATTCACACCGAGATTGCGAGCAGGAAATAGCAGCTATTAATAGTTTTCATCAGCGTAGAGTAGACGGTATTTTAGTAGCCGACTCGCGAATTAATAAACATCATACAAAGCAACTAGCGCAGATTGCTGTGCCAACAGTTTTTCTTAATAGCCAGACTGAAGACCAACCCGAAAGTTTTCACTCCATTGCAATAGATGACTATTTAGGCGCCCAATTGGCGGTAGAGCATCTAGTAAGTCTTGGGCATACTTCTATTGGTTATATAGGTGTGGGTGACGGGAGTAAGTCGAACCAGCAACGCTTGGAAGGATACCGAATCGCTCTTTCTAAAGCTGGTTTATTACAAGCTAGTAATTGGGTTGCAATTAGTGATAAAGACCGTGAAAAAATAAACGATGTTGCTGTCGGTCAACAGATGCTATCTAAACTATTGGCTGCTGGGGTAACAGGCATCTTTTGTTACAACGATATGGTAGCGGTTGGCGTCCTGCTTGCCTGCCAAAAGCTAAATATTTCGGTACCGCAAGATTTAAGTTTAGTCGGATTTGATGGTATTGCTTTGTCGCGTTACGTTACCCCACCACTGACAACAGTCTGCCAGCCAATGTTGGAACTTGGTTCCTATGCTATGCAAATGTTACTCGATTTATTACAAGACAAAAGTGTGGAAAACCGCGTTTTATCTCCTTTCTTGATACGAGGTAGTAGTGCGGCATTAAGAAATGACCACAAGTAGTTTTAAGATGAAATCCACGGGCAATTGGCGCATATAAAAAAGTTGTTTAGAGCGTGCGCTTACAGTCAAATATGAAAATTCCATTTTAAGCGACTCCCTATCGTGTTGAGGTTGATAGTGCGTTAAAGCCTTCGCTTTAAAGCATCCTACAATCACTAATAAATTTTGAAAATTGAAAATTTCACTTTTGTTGATAATAAATCGCCATCAAAACGAAGCGGAAGATTTATTAATTCCAGGTTAATAAAATGATAAAAATACATAAAATAATGCAATTGATTGCAGCAACTGTAACATAAAATTTAATTGGTATTAACACGTTACTTGCTCAAGAAAATCAGGGAATGAATGAAGTTGCAAATAACTCAATTACTGTTAATGAACAAAATACTAATTTAGTCACGCCCCAAGTAGTTGATACTAACTTTGTAACTGAGGCAAACACTGAAGAGCCTGTAACCAACAATATTTTAGTACAAACTGATACTTCTTCGAGTCAAATACCAGCGACAACTAATTCCCCAGATGTGTTAGAGAACGCTGTCAACAATCAGGAAATGACTCAAATAAATTCTGTTTCTCAGTTATCCGATGTGCAACCTACTGATTGGGCATTCCAAGCATTGCAGTCTTTGGTGGAGCGTTATGGTGCGATGCCTTCGGCTCGGACTCCCTCCTACGCTGGTTATCCTAACGGTACCTTCAAAGGGAACCGGGCGCTAACTCGCTATGAGTTTGCCGCTGGCTTGAATGCTGCTTTGGATCGGCTCAACGAATTGATTGCAACGGGTACTGCTGATTTAGTTAGAAAAGAAGATTTGGCTACAGTGCAAAAACTACAGTCGGAGTTTGCTGGAGAACTAGCCACGTTACGGGGTCGTGTGGATACGCTAGAAGCTAGTACAGCTAAACTAGAAGCCAACCAATTTTCTACCACTACTAGGCTTAATGGTGAAGTCGTCATTGGTTTAGCAAGTGTGCTTGCTGGGGAGAATGCCAACAGTCAGCCAATTGACAGAATCCCTACCTTGAGTTACCGGGTACGGCTGAATTTAGATACTAGTTTCATATCATGTCCGGTTGAGTAATTATTATTAAAGCTCACGCACTCGTAGCTAAGGCGCAAAGAAAGACGCTATTTTTGTGATAACTAATTAAGCGGACTTGATATCACTGGCAAAGACCTCCTGACAACCCGCCTGCAAGCTAGCAATGTCACACCTCTCGGTACCACAAATAGTGGTCCGACGCTCACTAACGAAGGTCGGCTAGAGTTTGACGGCGATAGCAATAATCAGGTCTGCTTGGCGCTACTGCGGTATCGCTTTCCTCTAGGTCCGAGAACTAATTTTTATCTTGCTGGGACAGGTAATGGTTTTGTTGACCTAGAAGCTTCGTCTCAATTAAACCCTTACTTTGATGGGGGAGCGGTATCGCTATTCGCTTTACGCAACCCAATCTACAACTACAGTGGTGGTTCAGGTTTTGGATTGAGACACTTTTTTAGTGACAAACTCGAACTGAATTTGGGCTATTTAAGCCCTGGCAGTAATGCTGGAAAACCTACGTCTAAAAATGGTCTATTTGATGGTGTTTATGCAGGAATGGCTCAAATCATTATTAGTCCAAGCAGGCGATCGCCTGCTTGCCAACCTACCTAATCTCACTATTATTTTAGTTATATAAATTGCTATTTCTTCAAATCCATGCGAACTGCTAAAAAAGGCTGCCGGAGTTATGCGACTAATTCGAGAGCGAGATTATGCACTGGAGCTGTTCTTCAGCATTTTAATCTTTTTTATTCAATCTTTTTCACTTTTTTCATTCAATCGTAATCTTTATTCAATAGCAATCTATATCTGTATAGTACCTATAGCAGATATGTTGTTTTTATAGACTGTTTGAATATATCATCTGTAATTTTCAAACATTAGACTAGGATTG
The DNA here is from genome assembly GCA_964245695.1 of uncultured bacterium. Lineage (GTDB taxonomy): Bacteria > Cyanobacteriota > Cyanobacteriia > Cyanobacteriales > Nostocaceae > Hassallia. The sequence continues at coordinate 12,307 of CAXTNZ010000190.1, forward strand.
TGGCAAGATATTCCCTGAACTACGTTTACAACAAAAGATGAAAGTAGACTTTCAATGCCGATTCATTGATGAAAACACCAGTTGCGTACAAGCAACACTCATACAGGTGCAAATCCAATTGAATATAGGTAAAACAAAAATCAAAAATCAGTTGACCTATAAACAGATGGTCTTGAATAAACATAACAGCCCTGCATCAATCCAAGGGCTTTTGACTAATGACTAGTAAATAATCAAGTTTATTTCTGCCGACTTACTTACTTTCTGACAAAAAATGTTAAATATGCAATATAATTCTTTGCTACACCTCAGTTCTAGTTAGAGTCATCTTGAATAAAATGTGTAAAGTTATACTTATAAACTTTGTATCTAATCTGACAAAAATATGATTTATTATATGTTTAAAAGTAGCAATATAAGGGGAAGCAATATGATATACCGAGATAAATGAATAAAGTAAAATTTAAGTATTATTGTCGGAAAATTAAAAAAACCTCTGAAAATTAGTAATAACTCACGCATCGTAAATTTAGTATAAAGAATTGAACTGATACGAAATATCGCGGTTCTATCGCTAAATAAAATTGACAGGCTCTCAGGTGTGATTTCTAAGCATCGGCTTCTGGGCACTTAACTTGAACTACCATTAAAAATTGAAGGAAATACATGGGACAAGGTTTTTTGCAAATTGGGCTAACGCTCTGCATTGTCATAGGAATAACACCGTTGTTGGGGAAATACATAGCGCGTGTCTTCTTAGGAGAAACAACGCTACTTGACCCGATAATGAAGCCTGTAGAGCGAATTATCTACGCACTAGCAGGTGTCCGTAGCAAAGATGACATGACGAGTTGGCAGTATGTGCGGGCGGTGCTGATGAGCAACCTCGTCATGGGCGTTTTTGTGTATTTGCTGATTGTTCTTCAGAAATTCTTGCCCTTGAATCCCAGCCGTTTAGGTGCGCCTACCTGGGATACAGTGTTGCACACCGCGATTTCATTTCTGACGAATACCGACCAGCAACACTACTCTGGCGAGACAACCTTAAGTTATTTTAGCCAGACAGCAGCTTTAGGCTTTTTGATGTTCACCTCAGCCGCTACCGGTTTGGCGGTAGGAATTGCCTTTATTCGCGGGTTAACAGGTAGACCAATAGGAAATTTTTACGTCGATCTCACCCGTTCGATTACACGGATATTGCTGCCGATCTCGGTGATTGGAGCGATCGCCTTACTTATAGCAGGTGTACCGCAAACATTAGGCAAACCTATAGAGGTGACAACCCTTGAAGGAGGAACGCAATACATCGCCAGAGGTCCAGTAGCATCTTTTGAGATGATCAAACAACTAGGCGAGAACGGCGGCGGCTTTTTTGGAGTTAACTCGGCACACCCCTTTGAAAATCCCAATGGCGCTTCTAATTTAATCGAAGCGATCGCCATGATTTCGATTCCGGCGGCATTAATTTATACCTACGGTTTATTTGCCAACAATACCAAACAAGCTTGGCTACTTTTTTGGATGGTATTTGTGATTTTTGTGGTATTAGTTGGGGTGACAGCCACTGGTGAACTGCAAGGCAATCCCCTAATTAACGCTGCCTTGGGAACAGATCAGCCTAATTTAGAGGGCAAAGAAGTCCGATTTGGCTGGGCACAAACAGCCTTGTGGGCAGTCATGACCACTGCAACCATGTGTGGTGCTGTCAACGGTATGCACGATTCTCTCATGCCGGGGGGTGGCTTCTCTACCCTGTTCAACTTATTTTTGCAGATTATCTGGGGTGGTCAAGGAACTGGAACCGCCTACTTATTCATCTACCTAATTCTCACCGTGTTCCTGACTGGGCTGATGGTGGGACGCACCCCAGAGTTTTTGGGACGCAAAATTGAAAAGCGGGAAATCGTCCTCGCCAGCGTAGTGCTGCTTGTTCACCCAATTGTGGTTTTGATTCCCAGTGCTATTACTTTGGCGAGCCCTAACACCCTGTCTGGAATTAGCAACCCAAATTTTCACGGTATCTCCCAAGTAGTTTACGAATATGCCTCAGCTGCTGCTAACAACGGTTCGGGTTTTGAAGGGCTAGCTGATAGTCAACCTGCACGTACAGCTTTATGGTGGAACTTAAGTACTTGTGTCAGCATCTTAGTAGGACGCTACGTACCAATTATCGCCATCCTGCTTTTAGCTGACAGTATGGCTCACAAACCAACAGTGGCAGAAACCCCTGGTACCCTCAGAACCGATTCTCTACTATTTACTAGTGTCACAGCTGGAGTAATTCTGATTTTAGGGGTGCTGACATTCTTTCCCGTTTTGGCTTTAGGTCCGATCGCCGAGGGTTTTAAAC
>CAXTNZ010000191.1:0-14637 GCA_964245695.1 uncultured bacterium
CAGCAGGTACAAACATCGGTGCTGGGGTATCTACAGGCGCAAATGCTTCTTCATCTGCTCCAGCAAATACAAACATCGGTGCTGGGGGATCTACAGGCGCAAATGCTTCTTCAGGTGGGAGTCAACCCAATGCAGGTTCAGCAAACAAAGGCTTGAGTCCTGCATTAACTAGAGCACTCATAGGCGGACTTATTGGTGGTACGTTGGGTTCATTAGCTGGCGTTTGGGCTGGTAAAAGAATAGCTAACGGCTTTAACACTGCTCTAAAAGGTTTAGGAGATGCATCAAAGACTATTGGTGAAGGTCTAGGTCAGACAGCAAAAGGTCTAGGGGAAGCGGCAAAGAGTGTCGCTGAGGGTGCTACTGAAGCTATTGTAGGTGGTGCAGTGGACACAGCAGCGGGTGTCGCTGAGGGAACCCAGCAAGCCGTAGCAGGTGCATTGGATGTAGTACAGAATACAGCCGAAGGTGTCGCTGACGTAGCCAAGCAAACCGTAGCTGGTACATTGGACGCAGTACAGAATACAGCCGAAGGTGTTAGTCAAGTTGTCAAAGCTGGAGCGGACATAGCCAAGGATGCAGCAAACAGTGTTGCTGACGTAGCCAAGCAAACCGTAACCGGTACATTGGACGCAGTACAGAATACAGCACAGGGTGTTAACCAAGCTGTACAAGGTGCAGCAGAGACAACAAAGGATACAGTAAACAGTGCCGCTGAGGGAGCTAAGCAAACCGCAGCAGGTACAATCGACGCAGTACAAAATACAGCGCAGGGTGTTAACCAAGCTGTACAAGATGCAGCGGACACAGCAAAAAATACAGCTTTTGATGCCAAGTCATCAGAAAATCAGGGCTATCAATATCAAGATCGCATGTATGCAGGCAACCAGCAAATCAATAATGATCAAACGGATATAGATCGTACGCCGACCATCTACGTTTCCGCCCAAGAATACACAGACCCATCTGGGGCAGATTTAATCCTCCCACAAGACGCGGGAGTGTTAATAGTATCTGAAGAAGGCGACTCGCTTGAGGATGAAATTGCTCGGTTTGACGATTATAAATAGACATTTGACATTCCGAAGCTCATCAATAAACCCAGACACTAAATAAAGGTAGTCCTAAACAGGTAAGGATAAATCACAGCTTCTTTCCCAGAAGCACCTACTATCCTTGCATTTTTAGGAATACCTGCAAACATAATAAATTCCCAAGTTATACCAAGGAGCGTTTTTGCGGCTTAGACCTTGTCAAATTCAAAAAAAAGGTTGAAAATTCGCTTTTTTATAGTGTAACTACATGGGAATTATCGGACTTACACAAAGAAACCCGGTTTATACCAAAAATTGTGTGAGCAATCACAGATCTAGTCTGAAGCCGGGTTTCTGGTATTTATTTGCATAAGTCCGGAATTAATTCAGTTTTTGCCACAAAGGAAACGATTATGGTCAATCAAAACCCGCAGCTTTTGGATCAGCCTGAAGAAAATATTGATCCTCTTACAGATCAAGCTAATGTTTATCAAGTAGATAGAATGAATAATGATTTTTCTAAAATAGCGATTGGAACAGTCGTTGGTGCTACGTTAGGCGCAATAGCTGGAGCTTTAGCTATTAAGGGTACAGCCCAAAAAGTTAACCAGACTGTAAAAAATGTAAGTAATACAGTCAGGGGTGCTGCTGAAGGTTTTAACCAAACTGTAAAAGATATAGGGACTGCAATCAACACTGTAGCAGAGGGTGTTGACGACAGCGTTGAAGATGTAGCCACTGCGGTCAAAAGTACAGCTTTGGGCGTTAACGACACTGTCAAAAATACAGTGGATACCGTCAGCGGTGCAGCTGTCGGCGTTAACAGCACTGTAAAAAATACAGCGGAGATCGTTAAGGGTGCAGCTAAGGGCGTTAACGACACGATCAAAGGTACAGTGGACGTAGCTATGAGTGCAGTTGATGATGTCAAGCCATCTGGTAGTCAGAGCGTCAACACACCTAATAATCAGACGGCTTACATTTTAGTCCCCGTGGAAAACCAAGAGTAGAGCCAAGGGTGGGTAATTCCCACCCTTTTTATTTATTTTGTCGGATACAACCAAAAACTGATGCCCAATTGGCTACCATGTAAAATGTCGTTTTTAATTGCCTTAGTATGAGTGATAAGAAGCAGTCTGTTAAGATGCATGACCAAAACGCTGACCGCATTACAAAGCAACGCGCGGCTGATCGAGGAGGTTCAGGTATAGGTGGTGGGTTAGTTGGAGCAGCAATTGGTGGTTTACTCGGTCGCAGAGTTGGAGGAGTTTTTGGTGGTCTAGTGGGCGCAGCAGCTGGCGCTTTGGTTGGCAAGGGTACAGCTCAACGTATTAACCGTACCATAAGCACTATAGAAAGTGTAGCCGACGCAGCCAAGGGTGTAGCTGAGGCTGTTAACGACAGTGTAAGCGATGTAGGAAATGCAGTCAAGGATACAGTTGACGAGGTCAAGCCCTGTGTAGTAAGTGTAGTAAATGCAGTCAAAGATACAGTTGACGAGGTCAAGCCTTCTGTAGTTGGTGCTGCTAAGAGTGTAGCCGAGGCGGTTAATCAAACTGTAAAGGATGTAGAGTCAGCGTTAAAAGATACAGTTGAAGAGGTCAACCCCTCTGGAATAGGTGTAGAGTCTGGCGTAAAAGATACAGTTGACGAGGTAAAGTCCTCTATAGTTGATGCAGCTAAGAGTGTAGCTGAGGCGGTTAACCAAACTGTAAAGGGTGTATCGGCGTTAAAAGATACACCAGAAGCGGTCAAGCCATCTAATAATCACAACAGCAAACTAGATGAACCGCTGGATACAGTGCAGCCTTTAAGGTCAAGCAAAAAGCATCCTTTTAGTAATGCTGTTAACCAACAGGTAGAACAAAAGTTAAATTATTTACAAGAATCTAATAATTTTCCGGAAACAGACATAAAAGCGATTGAGTATAACAATATTCAACTTCTTAAAGAAGAATTTAAGCGCAATCAACCAGAAACTGCTCACCAGCCTAAGCCAAAAATAATTCAATTACCGAATGAAAACATCAAAACAATTACTGGAATTATTGTAGGAGCAGTTACTATAACTTTTATGGGTGTATGCTTAGGATTAAGTCCAAAACAAAAATTTTTAGGAACGCAATCATTACAATTTAATCAAAGTATAAGTCCAGGACTAGAAACAACACCAGAAACAATTGCTCAAGGTTGGATTTTTTTAGGTAATATCAATAACGCTTCAAATTCTGCAATGGTTGGAAAGCCTTTAATCAAAGGTTCACAGTCTACTGATTCACTTGTTGTTCCATCAGTAGGGTCGATGGTAACTGTTAATGTTAGACCGGGTGTGACATTGAGGAACAATAAACCAGAAGTACCTAACTCTAATCATAAACAAGAAAAAGCTTTAGCTATTCTTAAGCCCAGAGAGAAGCTAAAGATTCTTAAAGTAGAATTTGTAAGTTCCAATACCACTTTATCTACCAAAAAAGTTTGGGCAAAAGTCCATAAATGTGATATTAATTGTAATTAAAAGTTCTTCCGAGTAAATTATTCTCGGTAAAACAGGACACCTTTTTGTTACAACCCAGATTTCGCATATCTACCTTAATCGGCTGACGATTTCTGATGGGACTATACAAAAACGTTCAAGAAGTCGGTTCCATCGTTCGTGCGGTAACAAAAGGGATATAATTTCTAGCATTCCTTGGTCATACATAATATCATGTCCGGATAATTGCTTGTGATTGCCAACGCCGCGATAGCGTGGTGAAGCAATAGCATAGACTTTGCGATTACTTCTCTTCTCCTTCAAAGACGCTGCGCGGTAAGCGAAGCTATGCCGAAGGCTTTACGCTTCACTTCGTTGCGATCGTAATGACGTTTTATAAGTTTAGGACTTACGCACAGTCTACGAATTCTTGGCGTACGAGCGCGTCTTCTCTTCTCCTTCCCTTCGGGACGCTGCGCCTTGGCGGAAGCCTCTCGCAGAAAAGGCGGTTCGAGAAATTAAGCTTTTGGGCAATTTTTGCGTAAGTCCTGAAGTTATTAAGCGGACATGATATAAGTCAAAGGAAACAAAAGCTTAGGTCTTCTCCCGTTTCTGTCAGCAATGCTTTAAAGGTATGCTAACTAATGTTATAGAATACTACCTGTTGTTCACCTGCTGTGTGTAGTTACCATCGCTAAACCTAATTAGTGGAGCATTTTATCAACTAACATATCCAATCGAGTTAGCTAAAAAACCTCCCCAAAAAAATTCTATCCCCATGATGTATTGAATTGTTGTTAGAGGATTTACTTTGGGCAAAATTAGTATCAACAGATGCTGGATTTTCTTTGCTAGTAGTGTTATCTACTCGAAACTTTAACTCAGGAGTTTTTGCTTGCTGGTAACTTCTCTGAGGAAGACTGCGCTTTTTGTCGGGATTTTCTTTTTCAGAAATTTCATTAATAAAATCTGAAGCTTGGTAACTCGCACCGGGATACTTAGCTAGAATTTTTTTATCAGCAGATTTTGGTTGAGAAATAACTAATTCGTTCTTGTCGGCAGAATTTAGTTTCTCTTGGTTATGTTCCAACACCTTCAATTTATACTCATTTTGCAGCAAGAGTTTTTTCGTGGCGATTAAGACAACAATTAACAGCAAAAGTTGGACTTGCCAAGGTGCTAACACTAAACTCAAAATTAAGCTAACAATTGCAAATAAGCCTGCAAGATACGCGATTTCATCGGCACATTTCTTAAAGATATAGCCAGTTATTAAACCAGTAAAGAGTGGTATCAAAAAAGACAAAGCCATTTTAAATTCACCTCTGAACTAAAAGCAGAAGCGTTGCTCTAAGACTAAATATTAAGATTTTTTTGGAGGTGTAGTTGATTTTACATCCAAAAAGGTTTTAAGGACAACGCTTTACCTAAAACAACAACGTATAAAATAGAAAATCCGGAATTGTGTTGTAATTTAGCTTAACACTTTGGGCTTGCGCTGAAAGAACCATTTGGCATATTACCTTAGAAATAGATTTTCGCTTTTTAACACCCGATGCTGAACATTCCTCAATTATTGGCAACTGAACTAGACCTTAAACTTCCTCAGGTGCAAAACGCGCTGGAACTTTTGGCGGAGGGTGCGACAATTCCCTTTATTGCACGTTACCGCAAAGAGCGCACCGATGAGATGAATGAAGTGCAATTGCGCGATGTGGCAGATAGGTATACTTACTTAACAGAACTCGAAGAAAGGAAATCGGCGATTTTAAAAGCGATCGCCGAACAAGGTAAACTTACTTCCGAACTCAAAGCCAAAATCGAATTCTGTTTACAAAAAACTGAGCTTGAGGATTTATACTTACCCTATCGACCAAAGCGACGCACCCGCGCTACCATCGCCAGAGAAAAGGGATTGGAACCCTTAGCGCAGTTTATCAAGTCGCTAAATCTCAAGAATCGTGCTGCGGTATCACTGGAAGAGGAAGCAGCAAAGTATATTTCTGATCAAGGAGTGAAGACAGCAGAGGAAGCGCTCAAAGGTGCTGCTGACATCTTAGCGGAAGAGGTGGCAGAAAAAGCCGATTTGCGTGCATATGTGCGCGAATATCTGCTAGAGTCAGGAGTGTTTGTCTCTCGCATCAAAGATAAATATCCCGAAGGGACAACCAAGTTTGAGATGTACCGTGATTATAAAATTCGGGTGCAAAATATAGCACCGCATAACATGTTGGCGTTGTGTCGCGGTGAAGCTGAGGAAATATTGCATTTTGAAATTTCCTTTGATGAAGATGTGGTGCTTTCTTACTTGGAGTCTCAGGAAATTCGCTCAAAACAGCGCTTTATTCGGAATTTTTATCAGGATATGCTCAAAGATGCATTCAATCGCCTGATGAAAACTTCTCTGATTAGCGAAGTAATTTCCGAGAAGAAGCTGTATGCAGATATTGAGTCAATCAAAACATTTGAAGCAAATCTGCGAGAGTTATTGCTGTCTGCACCGGCGGGAATGAAACCAACTCTAGCGATAGATCCGGGGTTTAGAACTGGATGTAAAGTTGCAGTACTCGACGAAACAGGGAAATTTTTAGAGTATCAAGCGGTGTTTCCTCACCAAGCAGCAGAACAACGCGCCAAAGCTGCACAAACCATCAAAAAGTTGATGGAAAAATATCAGATAGAATTGATTGCGATCGGTAATGGTACAGCTTCACGGGAGACAGATGAATTTGTCACGGAAGTTTTGCAAATAATGGAACGCAAGCCGATTAAAGTGATGGTGAATGAGTCGGGTGCATCTATATATTCTGCCAGCAAACTTGCAGGTGAAGAATTTCCCGATTTAGATGTTACTGTACGCGGTGCGATTAGCATCGGTCGTCGTTTGCAAGATCCACTGGCGGAACTTGTGAAAATCGATCCTAAATCTATAGGTGTGGGACAATATCAGCATGATGTCGATCAGAAGTTGTTGAAAAAGAAGTTAGATGAAACGGTAGAAAGCTGTGTTAACTATGTGGGTGTGGATTTGAACACAGCCTCAAAAGAACTTCTGACTTTCGTCTCTGGAATTACACCAACAGTTGCGAACAATATTGTTAAGTATCGTAACGAAAATGGTGCATTTAAAAATCGCCGCCAGCTTTTGAAAGTTGCCAAATTGGGACCAAAAGCCTTTGAACAAGCGGCGGGTTTTCTTCGCATTCGCGGTGGTGACAACCCGCTGGATAATACCGCAGTGCATCCAGAAAGTTATTCGGTTGTGCAAGCGATCGCATCTGACCTCAACGTACCATTAAATCAGGTAACGCAAATTGCCGAGAAGCTGAAAAAAACTAACTTGAAAAAATACGTTACCGACACCGTAGGCGAACCCACACTTCGCGACATCAAGAGCGAATTGGAAAAGCCTGGAAGAGATCCGCGTGCTGAGTTTAAGTATGCCACCTTCAAAGAGGGAATAAAAGAAATTTCTGATTTGAAAGTGGGGATGGAATTAGAAGGTAGCGTTACCAATGTCGCCAACTTCGGCGCATTTGTTGATATCGGTGTGCATCAGGATGGTTTAGTGCATATCTCCCAACTTGCTGATAGATTCGTCGATGATCCGCAGAAAGTCGTGAAAGTCGGACAAGTTGTGAAAGTGCGGGTGCTGGAAGTTAACGAGAAATTAAAGCGGATTAGTTTGTCAATGAAGTCTGTTAAGCAATAGACGTATCTTGAAAAGAGGGGAAAGGGGAAAGGAGAATTGTTTCATAGACTTTCTCTAACCTCTAACTCCTAACCTCTAACCTCTGCTACGAGTGCTACGAGTGCGTGGAATCATCATAAAAGCTGATTTTTAAATTTCCGATAGAAAATGGCAATATATAAAGTTAGGTTAATTAATCAGGCTACTAATCTTGATCGCACAATTGAAGTACCACAAGACCAATACATCCTTGATATAGCAGAAGACATCGGTATCCGCCTACCATCTGGCTGCAAACAAGGCGAATGTTCCGCCTGTGTAGCCAAACTCCTCAGCGGTGAAGTCGATCAAAGTGAGCAAAAGTTTCTCAATCCCCAAGAAATCCAGGCTGGATATACTATTACCTGTGTAGCTTACCCTTTGTCTGATTGCACGTTAGAAACTCATCAGGAACAACTCTTGTATAAATCGTCGCTTTACTTTAAATCTGAGGCGACAAAATCAGACAACACCAGCAGTAATATTTAACTTTAATTCTACCGACTTACTTAATTTTTCTTAAACACCAGCCAAATGGCATAAGACAAATCTACCTTGTTAGGGAGGTTCAAACCTAAGCGTTTAGTTGAAGATAGTTTCAGGACGTTAAAAGTATCTCTGGTTCTTAGGTGGAAAAAAATGTTGGGAACCTTTTTTATAACACTAGCTACAGCCTTAAGCCTGCTAATTGTTGATTTAGTTGTGCCAGGTGTTAACATTGCTAACTTTCCAGCTGCTTTAATTGCCGCTTTAGTAGTTGGCTTAATCAATGGTTCAGTTAAGCCGGTTCTCTCTGCCTTATCTTTACCGCTTAACTTCTTAAGTTTTGGAGCATTTTCTCTAATTGTAAACGGTTTGTGTTTCACATTAGCAGCATTTTTGGTTCCTGGGTTTAGCGTTCACGGACTTCTCGGTTTTATTCTCGGTCCAGTTGTTTTATCTTTTGCTAACACTTTCATCAGCAAATATTTTGCCGAGAAAAATCTGGCTTTGAATAGCGGTGACATCAAAACCCAAGGCGAATTACCCTCAAGATAATTGTCAGTTGGAGTAAAGGCGCGACAAAAATCGCGTCTCTACCCCACGCAAGTGAATTTGACAGCTTGGATGAAACTCCGAATTAACATAGTTCTTAGGATGGAGTTCGTAATTCTCTAGATTCAAGAGAATGTAAGTAAATATTGAAAAAGTAGCAGCAATCCCATGAAATTAGTTCGTTTTCTTCTTGGTCTTCTCGTACCTCCACTAGGCGTTTTCCTAACAGTTGGTGTAGGTCCAACTTTGTTTATTAATATTTTGCTAACTGTTCTAGGTTGGCTTCCTGGTAGTATTCATGCGATTTGGGTTATCGCTAAGCGCGAAGAAGCATTAGATAGACAGGAACCGATTTAGTAAAGTTTTTAAGTTTGATGAGTTTTCTCTTAACAAGGAAAAAATATTGGGTGGGCAATTTCAGCCCACCCTTTTAATTTAGGAAAGTAAATAAGGGTGGGAAATATCAGCCCACCCTTTTAATTATCGATTAGTAAATCTCTATTTGTGAGATTTATCAGAATGTTCTCTTTCTTTAAACGAGTTAACTGCTGTTGATAGCAAATCCCGCAAGATTTGTTTAACTTGACGTTCTTTTTTAGCGATAGAAGAACCCGCTTCACCCAGTTTATCTTCTAATTGCGATCGCTGTTGTGCAACCTGTGCAGCGACTGTTTCCGCTTGCGGACGAGCTTTTTCATACCAGGTCTTAGCCTCGTCTAGATAATCTTTAACTTCCTCGCCGCGTCCGCCGTAGCGTGCAGCTAAGTTAGCTCTAACAATGGCTAGCTGCGCTTGCAATTGAGCGTAACGTTTCTTTAACAATGCAGCTTCATCACTGTTTTTGATAGTGTTTACAGCAGAGTCAACGACAGTTTTGGTATTAGCATTTTCTTTGCCCGTCTCTTCAACATCTGCTAAAATTCCATCAATTTCTTGCTGGAGTTGCTCTTCTTCATTATCCAGTTTTGCCTGTAGTTGCTTCATTTCCGCCTGAGTTTTAGCAATGGCTTCGTGTCTTTTACTATTAACAGCTTCCAGTGCTCCCTCGATTGAGGCTGTCACTTCTTCTTTGACTTCGCTACCTTTTTCTTGTAAGTTTTCAATCACGGTAGAAACAGCATCTTTAACAATGGTGCGAAGTTCAATGGAACCTTCTTTAAACTCAGAACCTACTTGAGAAACTGCGGCTTTGACAATTTCGCGAATGCGATCGGCTCTAAGCTGTCCTGTTTCTTTGGCTTGTTTGAGGTCGCTTGTAATTTGCTCTTTGATATTGTTAGACATGTTCAACTGTTTGGAGTAACTAATTTGGATAAAAATTTCTAGACATGCTCTCGCATTTATATTCTGGCGCAGTATTTCCTAAGTAGGCACTTCCTTTAGGTAGAAAAATAGTAGCGAATTCGCTTACTTGTATGAGGTTACACTTCGTGGGATAATGAATATCTAAGCCTGACCAGAATTACTACGTTTAAAGGTCTATTAAAGTGAAAAAGTTCCTGGCAATCATATTACTGATATTAATCGTCTTAAATATTAACTTAATAGCTCCAGCCTTAGCAGACGATACAACCAACGGCACACAAATCTTTAGCGTTCATTGCGCTGGTTGCCATATCAATGGTAGCAATATTATCAGGCGGGGTAAAAACTTGAAAATGAAAGCGCTAAAGAAATATGATATGGATTCAATAGAAGCGATCGCATCCATTGTCACTAACGGTAAAAATAACATGTCAGCTTATAAAGACCGCTTAACTGAACAGCAAATTCAAGATGTAGCCGCTTACGTTTTAGAACAAGCAGAAAAAGACTGGCGTTAAACAATTAAAAATTAAAAATTAAAAATTAAAAATGAACTTACCAACCTCAAGTCGTCTAGAATTCACTCCCGATTTAAACATTTGCCGTATCTTAAACGGAATGTGGCAAGTCTCTGGCGGACATGGACGCATTTACCCGCCCACTGCCATCGAAACAATGTTTAAATATATGGATGCAGGCTTTACCACTTGGGATTTAGCAGACCATTATGGTCCGGCGGAAGATTTTATTGGGGAATTTCGCCGTCAACTAATTGCTACTCGCGGTAAAGAAGCTTTATCTAACCTGCAAGCCTTCACAAAATGGGTTCCTCGACCTGGAAAAATGACCAAGAAAATCGTCGAGGAAAACATCAATATATCCCTCAGAAGAATGGATGTGGAATCATTAGATTTAATGCAATTTCACTGGTGGGAATATAAGGATAAAAACTATTTAGATGCCCTCAAATATATGGCAGAACTTCAAACAGAGGGAAAAATTAAGCATTTAGCTTTGACAAACTTTGATACTGAACATCTGCAAATCATCACCGACGCAGGTATCAAAATAGTTTCTAACCAAGTGCAATTTTCTCTAGTTGACCGCCGTCCTGAAGTTAATATGATTCAGTTTTGTCAACAGCACGACATAAAACTTTTTACTTATGGCACAGTTGGCGGCGGTTTATTATCAGAAAAGTATTTGGGAAAACCCGAACCGCGTGGGTTTGACTTGACCACGGTTAGCTTAAGAAAATACAAAAATATGATAGACGCTTGGGGCGGTTGGAATCTATTTCAAGAGTTACTTTCCACCCTGAAACAAACTGCTGATAAGCATAAGGTGAGTATTTCTAACGTAGCAGTACGTTATATCTTAGATAAACCAGCTAATGCTGGTGTAATTGTCGGTGCGAGACTTGGTGTCTCTGAACATCTAGAAGACAACGCCAGAGTGTTTAACTTAAAACTTGATGCGGAAGATAGCGATCGCATAAATGCTGTAGGAAGCAAATCACGCGATTTGTATCAGATTATCGGCGATTGCGGCGACGAGTATCGAAAATGAGAACGCGGGGAAAGTGCGTAGGCGCGTTCGCGTTGCTTTCTTCGTCTTTGCGATTGACAAGAGAAGCGACTTGTCGTAAGACATCGCCCCCAAACATTGCAGTTGCTAAAAGCGATGTTTAACGACTAGACCCCCAAAGGGGGTCTAGGCTTTTATTTTCAGACTAAGTAAACTCTATAGTATCCACAAAATCTAAAATTTTCTGCTTGATATCCTCGGCTTCTTCTTTCAGAGAACCACGAGTTTCGTCTTCAAAAAAGCTACGCTGGCTGCTGACTACATACAAAAATTCACCATTTATAAATGACAAAAGACCTTTGTACGCATCCATTCTGGTAGCATTTCCGTTATTTTCTTGTTTAGAAATCGTTGAACCCTTGGGCATATTAACTAACACAAAGTAAGCCCCTTCGATTGTGTCTTCTAGATATTCTTTATGCTCGACCTTAGCATCTGGTAAATTGGCAGAAATCGCCTGAGGCACATACCTGTCTACTAAAACCGATTGCAGATATTTTTCCTGTCCCATAGACTCTATTTCCTCCGCCTCTTCCGGGGGGAGAGGATAATAATCGATTCTCAGCAAAGTGCCATAGTCATCAGAAAAGCTGACTACTCCTTCTTGACTTTGAACCCTACCACCCTGTTGAGCAGCAACCGGAATCGACACAGTAAAATTACCCAAAGGTGATTCATACACTTCCAGGCTAGGGTCTACTGCTACTACAGTTTCATCTTCATCTTCTAAATAATCTTCATCTTCTGCTTCTTCATAAGCGGCTATTACCTCCTGTATAATTTCCTGCGCTTCTTCCTCCTCAAGTTCCAAGGATTGCTGTAGCTTTTTCAGCAAAGGCATTTTTCCTTGGGGAATCACTAGTTCTTCTTCGTCTATAACCATCAACACCCCTGCTGCAAAAGCATCCAGCACTAATTCATCTGTAAGGGATTCCCTGGCGGTATGAAACAGCTTTCCCAGACCTTCGTCCTCAGCAACGCCTAGAAGTCTATCGACAATTTCAGATATTTCATCTTCTGAGTATTCCTCGAAAACCTCGAATTCCCAGAGGATCATGGCTATAGTTTCTGCATCCACATCTTCTAAGGAAGAATCAGCAGAAGCGGTGACAACTGCGATCGCTGCTACCGCTTCTTCTGGAGTCAGTGATTGTTCTGATTTCTCTTGTGAGTTAAAAATTTTGTCGTACTTGCCCATGATTGCTTCCTCCGTCAATGGCTAATGAGTGACAAATGAGTGTCACTGAAATAATTAGTTGCTAGTTTCTTATCTTGCACCAGCCGATTGAAATCCCACGCCAGATGCAGGTGTCCTCCTTTGGGCTTACTGGCAAAGGCTATATAGACAAAACCCGCGCAGGCGGGTTTCACAATTCTTGATTTGCTGAAGTCCAAGTCATGCGGACGCGCGTTTGTCTAGCCGCGAATTCCATTCGCTTGGTATAAGATGTGAATAGTAGCGCTTTAGCATTGATAAAATCTGTAATGCTGAAGCACAACTACGAACCATAGTACACAGGTAGGTGGCATTCCCACCAATAAATTTAAGATTAACTGGTGGAAGGTTTATTTAATTAGCTCAATTCAAAAATTTTGGTTAACACAGGCAATACTTGCCCAGAGACAGTAGACAAGATAAACTCATTCTTTTTCATCTGCACGCTACTGTGCGCGGAGTAGCGGGAAACCATGAGCAGCAGTCGCTCATGGGGAGCCACTGCGGTGGACGGGTTCCCCGGCATAAAGCAAGTGGCGTGGAAACCCCCTTTCTGCGCGCAGAAAGACGCTCCTACGTCGCTACCGCTACGCTAACACCAACGCACTGCATTCATTCCATCTGCGTCCCATGAGCGCTTAATTATTTATTTTTCGCTGCTTGAATGCAAGAAGTCTAGTAAGTAAATTGTTGTTATTGAGTAATACTGTAAACTAAACTTCCTTAAAGTTCTGGCTGATGAGGCCAATCGGTGGAAATATACCAATTCCCGAAACCGGGTTTGTCGGGGGACTTTGAAGAAAAATCTGGTTTTTGCATAATTGCGACAATTGCAGGTGTAGATATAACAAGCTTTCTGATTTAGTAGGGTGTGCATTACTACCGCCTACTAAGAACGAAAATAGCCCTATGTTTGTCATTCTTGGATAAATCGACGATTGTACGAGGATACTGCTAACAAAACATCAAGGTTTCACCCCAAAGTCACAAAAGAGGGATAGTGCTGCTAAAGAAAATCCGAAGTAAATTACAAATTACGGTAGCTAGCCAAAAAAGAGACTAGCGATCGCGCTAACAACCTGAGCATATACTTACGAGGTAATATATATGGTAACTGTAACTAAAAATACCGTTTTTCCATCTACCAAAGAGCGATCGCTCATTCTCTGGTTTGATGAAGTTGGGATTGATGATATTCCCCTAGTTGGCGGTAAAAATGCCTCACTGGGGGAAATGATTCAACAACTGACACCCAAAGGCGTGAACGTTCCTACCGGGTTCGCCACAACTGCGTATGCGTATCGGTATTTTATTTCTTCAGCCGGGTTAGAAGAAAAGCTACGGGAATTGCTTACCGACTTGGATGTTGAGGATGTACAAAATTTACGCTCGTCTGCGAAAAAAGCGCGATCGCTATTAATGCACACACCGTTTCCTGTAGAATTGCGACAGGCGATCACAGAAGCTTACCAAACTTTATGCGATCGCTACAATGCAGACACTGACGTAGCAGTGCGTTCTAGCGCTACCGCCGAAGACTTACCCGATGCGAGTTTTGCCGGACAACAAGAAACCTACCTCAACGTTACCAGCAGCCAAGGAGTTTTAGCCGCCTGTCATCGCTGCTTTGCTTCGCTATTTACTGATCGCGCCATTTCCTATCGCCACACCAAGGGATTCGATCACTTTAGCATCGCTCTCGCCGTGGGTGTGCAAAAAATGGTGCGCTCCGACTTAGCAACCTCCGGCGTGATGTTCTCCATTGATACAGAAACAGGCTTTAAAGATGCAGCAATAATTACAGCTGCTTACGGCTTAGGAGAAAACGTCGTCCAAGGAACAGTTAACCCCGACGAATATCAAGTTTTTAAACCAACTTTAAAAGCAGGTTTCCGCCCAATTATCGATAAAAGATTGGGTAGCAAAGAATTAAAAATGGTTTATGATGACGGCTCCAAATTTACGAAAAATGTACAAGTTTCGGCAAACGAAAAAGGTAAATTTGCCCTAGACGATGATGAGATTTTACAACTAGCTCACTGGACATGTTTGATAGAAGACCATTATTCCCAAGTTCACGGCAAATTCACCCCGATGGACATCGAATGGGCAAAAGATGGCATTACCAACGAATTATTTATTGTCCAAGCACGTCCGGAAACAGTTCAGTCTCAGAAAGCGCAAAATGTCTTGCGGAGTTATCGGTTACTGAAGACAAGTGGACAAGGAGATAAGGAGACAAGGGGACAAGGAGGAC
>CAXTNZ010000192.1:0-14594 GCA_964245695.1 uncultured bacterium
CCCCCACTCCCCCCTTCTCAGATCAAGTCGGGCTGTTCATTCGCCGCTGGTTTAAAGACAATCCCGCTTTAGGAGAGAGTTTGCTAACTGAGTTAGACCAAAGCGGACGGCAGCGGATAAAGGATGCGGTGAAAAATCCTTTGCGATTGGCGCTGTTATGCCGCACTTGGGGACTGGGGCGGGGAGGATTGCCCAATACCAAAGCGATGCTTTATGAGCAGTTTGTGGAGGCAATTTATGAGTGGAAACAAGACCGTTTTCCTACAAGTTCAGCCCAGCGACAGCAGTTAAATTTGGCACTGGGAGAATTGGCACTGTTAGCGATCGCCCAAGAAAAAACCAAGTTCCGCCTTAGACATCGCTTTGTTTGTCATGTGTTGGGCACTGCCGATGATGGTATGTTTCAATTAGCACTACAGTTGGGTTGGCTCAATCAGGTGGGTATCTCAGAGACTCAAGGTGAAAAAGTTTACGCCTTTTACCATCCGACGTTTCAGGAATACTTTGCTGCCAAAGCCGTTACAGATTGGCACTTTTTTTTGAATCAGGGATTGGGGACTGGAAATTTTCAATCGCCACCCAGTTATCGCATTTTTGAGCCGCAATGGCGGGAAGTAATTTTGCTGTGGTTAGGTAGGGATGAGATACCACAGGCGTATAAAGAGGAATTTATACAAGCATTAATTCAGTTTGAGGACGGATGTGGAGGCTACTATCGCTATCAGGCTTATTTTTTAGCAGCGGTAGGAATCGCTGAATTTGCTGATTGCCAAAAAGCTGATAGTATAATCCAGCAATTGATCAAGTGGCGTTTTGGTTATTTTCAGGAGAAAACACAAAAGTGGTGGAGATTTCCGCCACCAATTATCGAAGGTGCGAGGGTAGCTTTATTGAAAACCGATCGCCGCTGCGCGATCGCCTCTTTGGAAAAGTTTATCACCACTACCGGAAATGATTTCCACTGTTGGAACGCCGCATATAGTTTAGGAAAAGTGTTTGATCCAGGAAATGCGACAGCGATCGCTGCATTAGAACAACTTGTGAAAACAGTCCGCGATGAAACTATCCGTTGGCAAGCAGCCTTAAGTTTGGGGAGAGTTGATCCAGATAATCAAACAGCGATCGCGGCGTTAGTGCAAATTATCGAGACAACCAAAAACGAATCAACTCAAAGAAAAGCCGCTTACAGTTTAGGTAAAATCGATGCAGGAAATGCGATCGCTATTTCCACCCTTACAAAAATGGCTGAATCAGCAACCGATGTATCCCAACGGCGACAAGCAGCAGAGAATCTCAAAACACTTCGCGGCGAAGAGATAGAGATAAAAAGACAAGAACATTCAAAACTCAAAATTCAGAATTCAAAATGTCCCCCAAATACACTCTTATCTTCAATACTCCAAAGCCTTGCATCAGCAAGCGATGATCATACTAAAAGACGCAAGGCTGAAAAATTGGCAAAACTTGATCCAGGGAATCAAGTTGCGTTTACTACCTTATTACAACTAATTAAATCTACCCAAAGTCAATCCTTTAGCAAGCGCACATCTGATAACTTAAAGGAAACCTTACTGGATGAACAGTTTCCAGAAGTTATTGCATCCTTAAAAGATTGCTTTTCCGATGAAGTAAGTGAAGATGAAATGGAACAATTCCGTGAGTGTTACAAACTCATCTGGCATTGTGCCGAAAATATGACTTATCTACAATTTTACCGGGTTTGGCATCATGACACTGAATGAATTCACCCAATTGCTAGAACAACAAGAACAATGTCCGTCTTTTCTGCCAGAAACACTGCAAGCTTTGTGGTATGAAAAAAAAGGAGACTGGCATAAAGCACATAATATTTTGGGCGATGCTAGCGATGTTGACAGTGCTTGGGTTCATGCGTACTTGCACCGTAAAGAAGGCGACTTGGACAATGCAAGATATTGGTACAACCGTAGTGGCAAACCAGAGTTTACCGCCGAATTAAATCAGGAATGGAAGCAAATTGCTACAAACTTGCTTTCAAAAATAGGCTAAAATCTCTTATGTTAAAAAATCTTTCTCGCCGTGAAATTCTCAAAGCAGCAGGTGGCTTGTTTGTAGGAGCAACTGCGGTAACAAGCTGTGGTAAATTAGCACAAACCAGCATTGTCCGCACGAATCGCAGTGTTAGCGCTTATGGAGTAGTTCTCACCGGTGCTTCATTAACAGAATTGAGAGACTGTGTGAAACGGGGTGGCTATAACACTATTAAAGTAGTGACTGCATGGGGGCTTTACGAAGGGTGGAACCCAAACACTCGTCGTCAAGTTTGCCAAATGACACCTAATACTATCGTTCTCACAGAAGTTGGCAACGGTGTTGAGAAAGATGCCTTCCCCTACCCTAATATAGTAGTTGAGCAAATTCAACCTTGGTATGAAATTAACCCGAATATCATCATTGAAATCGGTAATGAACCTAATGGTAACGTCTGGGGGAGAAACCGCAGAACCGACGACTTCATTAAAAAATGGCGAGATTATTTTCAGCAAGCAGTTCAAGTTTGTCGCCGCAACTTTCCCAAGGCTAAGTTAATCAGTTCGGGTATTGCTAGCCTTGGTATCCCTAGCCGAGACATCCGTAGATGGTTTAATATCGCAGGCGATGTCATGAAACAATGCGATTACATCGGTTTTCATATCTACGTGAATACCGATTGGTACAACCAGAATACTGGTTTTCCAGAGATTATCTCCGCCATGAAAGACTACTTCAATGATAAACCCTGGGCGCTAACCGAATTCGCTATTGAGGATGCAAAGACGAATGCAGTTCTAAAGGGACAGCGCTATGCTGACTTGATTCACTTTGGTAAAAGCAATCCTCTGCTACCAAAAAACGTCAAAATTGCGACTTACTTTCATCTTCAAACCGATCGCAAGTCTCCCTTACGCAATTATCTCATTTATCCCGGTGGTGACGATGCTTATCGAAGGCGCATTGGCAGGTAAAATTCATCAATATATAGCACTCCTAAATCATTTGGGAAATCTTTCTTTTCCTTACTTCGTGTTCTTCTCCTGTCGGAGACGCTCTTGCAATGCGGTTTGTTTATAAAAATAATTTTCACAAATCAGATAGGACTGCTACATTACAGCTATTTTTAGGTAAATGAACCACATCTTTTTTGTCTCACGCACTCGTAGCACTCGTAGCAAAGGAAGAAATAGAGAAACAAGAGTGTGGTCTAAATACATGAAAACTGCTGTAAATAAATTTAAGAATTTTCTTTAGTGCCTAACATTTGCAAGATTTTTTCGACATTATCCAAATTTCCCACCATTCGCCGAATCGGGTGAGGCCAAACTTTAACAAGGGTGGGAGTTGCAGAAACCTGATTCATTTCTGCTTGTTCTGGATTAGTTAAAACATCAACGACTTTTAGAGTATAAGGATGCCCTAGCGATCGCTCTAACAATTCGTGTAGATTCTGAAGAATGCGTTTTGTGTTGGCGCTATGTCCAGCAACAAATAGGCGGAGAACAAAGCCTTCTGTTTTTGGTTGGGCTTTTTGGATTGCGGCTACGGGTTGGGTTACTTTAGCTTGGGAACACTCCAAACGCACAATTAAGTCATGGTCTTCCCAAAGCTGCGGAAACGAAGAGCGATAATTAGATAATACCATGCGATCGCACAATCCCTCTTGCCACGGAGCTGCTTGCCAAACTAATTCCCCTGTGCCAAAAATAGCATTAAGCACAGCCTGATGTCGTAATACCACCGGATAAGCTTCCGCAAAAGTTCGCACTTGTTGAGTACGCGGATCTAACCAGTGTTCAATAGTCGCCGTGTAGCAAGGCACTAAAAAATGAGGTAGTTCTGGTAAGTCTAAAATTTCCTGTAAAAAAGCGCACAAATGCAAATGCCATCGACTTTTCTTATCAGGGTCGATGCAATAAATTAAATCTCCTCCAGGTGTAAATAGGGCAATGCCCTTAAACAACTGGGGTAGAGGTAGTTTGTCTGAATTCAAGGGATTGGGGACTGGGGACTGGGGATTGGGAACTGGGGATTGGGAACTGGGGACTTGGGGACTAGAGTCAATAATTTTTTTTGTTTCTAGTCCCTAGTCCCTAATACCCAGTCCCTAAATCTATACTCGACCTCGGAGAAACTGTGCCATCTCGTTAGGAGTTGGTGACATTTCCAAAGCTGTTTCTTCAGTAATGCGACCTTCTTGATAAAGATTCAGCAGAGACTGATTCATTGTAATCATGCCGTCATAACTGGCTTGCTTCATTAGCTCGGTAATTTCATCATACTTACCGTCTTTCACCCAGTCTTTAACTGCGTCGGTGTTAATTAGGATATCGTGGAAGGCAGCACGCTTGCCATCAGTCGTGCGACACAAACCTTGGGCAATTACTGCCACTAAAGACTCAGCAAGTGCCACCCGCATTGCATCCTGTTCTTCCGCTGAGAAAAGATTGAGAATCCGCTCAATTGTTTTCACAGCGCTGTTGGTGTGCAAAGTTCCCATCACTAAGTGACCTGTTTGAGCGGCTTTCAAGGCAGTGTTAACCGTTTCTTTATCCCGCATTTCCCCAACTAAAATCAAATCTGGGTCTTCCCGCAAAGCTGCTTTTAAAGCGTTGTCAAATTTTCGGGTGTGCATTCCCACTTCCCGTTGTTTAATCAACGACTTTTGGCTTTTGTGGACAAATTCGATTGGGTCTTCAATGGTGATGATGTGTTTGGGCATCTCTTTGTTGATGTAATCAACCATCGCCGCCATCGTGGTGGACTTACCAGAACCAGTGGGACCCGTCACTAAAATCAAACCTTTATGGTAGTGGCAGATATCCCGAAAAACAGAAGGTAAGTTTAACTGTTCTATGGTGAGGATTTTCAGCGGAATCAACCGCATTACCATTGCATAGCCTTTGAGAGAGTCAAAGATATTGATCCGCACGCGGGCAAAGTCGTACTGAGTTGCCCCATCAAATTCTAGATGTTCTTCAAAGTGCTTAATTTCTCCTTCTGTCAGCACCTCCCGCAGCCAATTTATGAAAGTCTCTTTATCCGTTTCTGGATAATTCTTTGCCTGCATTTCTCCTCGGTTGCGGAAGCGAGGCACTTCACCGACACCCAAGTGAATATCAGAATAACCTTTATCGTAAGCTTCTTTAATCAACTGGGCTAAAGTCATTCCCGAACTGCTTTTTGGGCGAACTGCACCAGGTATGGGGGGTGGAGTACCCGGAGGATGAGAGGCTTTTTCAGCTGATGGTGGGGGTGGTGCAGAATTTATCGCAGCGCGGTTGGCAGTCTTATCAAGTGTCATGTCCAAGGTGGGAGTGCCCTGACGCTGGGTGCTTAAGCTTGCTGGTGGTGGCGGCAGTGGGGGGATATTACGGGCTGCGATCGGTGTCGAATTTGCTGGACGTTGTGATTCTGTCATATATCTTCAAATTAATCTGCGTTTTTGTAAAGACCTGGTAGTGAGCGGCTAGTTTTGGGGCTAAAAACTGGCTTTTAATTAGGCAGGCGCGTTAAATCAGCTAGAAGGATGAAATAAGAAAGCGATCGCACCCCAGCCTACTTACTCACTTCCGGATGAAATAAGGCAAATAAATGTCTATCACCATCTCTATTTTCTCTTCCTTCACTTGTATCCGTTTTTTATAGCTTTAACTGGCTATCAGTTCAATCAATAATTTTTTTCCTTGATATTAACTGGTTTAACACATCAAGGGCAAAAAATACCTTCGGTATATATATTTAGATATTTTGTATATAAATAATACTAATTTTTTATTGTGAATATACTCATCTTTAGATGAGAAATTTGTGTTAGGCATTTATATTACTAGCTAGCAAGTAACAGTAAAAGCAGCAGCAAATAAATTGTTTTGTCTTATCTGTCAATTATGAGAATTATTATGCTTTTTCCTAAGAAATGTTAAGCAAAAATTATGTGTAGTGGTGATAACGCACCCTATTAATTAATACCTTTTGGCTTCTACTCCTTAAGATAGATACTGGGGAGAAGTAGTAAAGAAAATGCTTATCAGGGCATTTATCCATGATCCCCAAAGCTTAACTGTAAAGTTTATTAACTAAATGCTCATTTACCCGATTTGCTTTTATATACTGAAATTCATTCGCATATAGAATTTGCTTTAAACAAGCAAGATAAATATTTCACACTTTCTTGGGAGGAAAATTCATGGTTGCAGCTCAAAGCTCTAATAATCGCAAAACTCAGTCTTTGTTGATGATCAAAAGCTTTTTAATCTGGTCTTTCACTTTGGCAGTATGTTTGCTGGTTGTTGGTTTTCCTTTAGTTGTGTTGATGGCTACGGTCGGATGTTTGTTGTCGATTGTGTTGCAATCTGTGATGCCTGTTAGTGCTGTTTTGCTAGTTGCTGGTGGTTTGATTTTGTTTAATGTGATGGCTGTTGTTTTCGCTGCTGGGATGTTAACTCTCAAGGGTGTTCATCCAAGTCAAGTCAGATGGTTAAGCTGGCTGCATGGAGAGGCAGATGAAATGCAAACTAGCGTCTACGCTGCTTGTCCGTTGACTTGTGATGTCAAAGTTTAATATCACTGCCAAATTCGACAAACAGTGCATCTGCCCGGTCAAGCCGGGTTTTTTCATGCTTACTCTTCTACCTAATAATGTGCAACAAAACTGACCAAAATACCAAGAACTTGCTCAACTGGAGGAAGATTGTATTCTAAAAGTCCAATAGTTACCGTATTTGATTCCAGCTTGAGAAACTTCCATCTATCCCCAGTAGTAACTGTACCAAAAATAGTAGGAACTGACTGATTATTTTGTTCATTAAAACGCTGGGCTGCAATCATTTCTGCAACGCACTGACCTAACCCTCCATTCAAATCTTCTTTTTTCGCTTCTACCACAACTACCGCAGGTGCATCAATAAACAACTGTTCGGGAGAACGACTTATCAAAAAATCGCAAACACCGTTTAGTCCTACTGATTGGTCTACAGAAAAATCATTTCCCGAAAATAAACTAATTTTCTGGGGAAAAATATCTTTAAGTTCCAACAAAATAGGACATATAAGCATTTCTGACCTAGCTTTTTCAGTATTTAAGGCTAGAGCTAAAGGTAAATATTTATCCAAAAAAGCTGCCAAAAAAGGACTTGGCTGTTGTGATTCGATAGATGTGAGAAAAGTCGTTTCTTCAACGATTGTTAAATTAAAATCTTGTTTGACACGTCGTAACGTAAAGTCGCTATAGGACATTGATTTACCTTAGCTTTACTTAACGATCATTATGCGCCAAATTAGTCTTCTACCCAATAGAGTAGACCCAAAGAAGTAACTGCACCAAAAAAGTGAGCGCCAATCATATTGACGTTTGCTAGCATGACAAAAATATCTAGTGAACGAATCAGGTTTTCCGGTCGATAAAGTGCGACTCCTTGAGGTTGAGCCAATGTTTTTCCTAATATAACTGCAACCGTCACTTCAGATGCAACAAAAGATATTAATAGCCCTAGTAAACTAACGATTAATCCCAGCCGTAAAGCTTTAATTACGTCTTCTTTCTTGAGATGGATTTGAGAATTTGGTGTTTGTAAAAGTTTAGCCAAACGTCTGTAACGCAAAGCCCAATATATACGGAAACACAGTAACAAAATACCAACAGTACCTAAAAAGACACCGAACCCAATAGCTGTATTGTTCGTTTGGATAGTGACGTTGCGGCTAAACCAAGCAAACAACAAAGCAATACCGGAAACAGCACCTAGCGACAACTGTACCCAGAAGCTGATGCGAGCGACTAAACGAAAAGTAGTGAGGAATTGCTGTTTGCTTGGCGGATGTGACAATGATTCTAGATTATTTAACATATGCACCTCGAGTTAATATTTATGTACATACAGAAAATTCTAACTTGATTTAAATTGAGGCGTTACATAATCTTTTGGATGAATCGTAGAGACGTTCCGGACTGAACGTCTCTACAATAAATTAGGGATTTTATGCCTTAATTGAGCAACGCCGATTTTTTTAACGACCTACTTAATGACTAATCAAAAACGAGTTTACATTATTTTGGGTACTCGTCCGGAAGCAATTAAACTAGCCCCGGTGATTCAGGTATTCCAACGCTCCTCAGGTTTCGATACGCAAATAATTTTGACTGGACAGCATCGCGAAATGGTAGAGCAAGTGATGCAACTGTTCAACCTGAAGGCAGATTATGACTTAGAGATTATGCAGCCTCAACAATCTCTGAGTGACATTACCTGCCGTAGTTTACGAGGTTTAGAAACGTTATTTCAAGCAAGCAAGCCAGATTTAGTATTAGTGCAGGGAGATACGACTACGGCTTTTGCAGCGACTTTGGCAGCTTTTTATCAAAAAATTCCTGTAGGTCATGTTGAAGCGGGTTTAAGAACTGACGAATTATTTAATCCTTATCCAGAAGAAGCTAATCGTCGGTTGATTTCACAACTTGCCCAGCTGCACTTTGCCCCAACTCCTTTAGCTGTGGAAAATTTGCAACGTTCTGGGGTTTTGGGTGAAATTCACTCCACGGGTAACACGGTGATTGATGCATTGTTAAATGTGGCAAGTCGCAAACCCGCTTGTAATATACCTGGTTTAAATTGGGATTCACATCGCACACTTTTAGCTACAGTGCATCGTCGGGAAAATTGGGGAGAACCTTTACAAGGAATCGCGCAGGGATTTTTACAGATTTTAGATAAGTTTCCGGATACAGCTTTGTTATTGCCATTGCACCGCAATCCCACAGTGCGAGAACCGTTACAAGCGCTTTTAGGAAATCATCCCCGGATTTTCTTGACAGAACCGCTAGATTATGCGGAGTTGGTGGGGGCAATTGGGCGATCGCATCTTCTCCTCACAGATTCTGGTGGTTTGCAAGAAGAAGCACCCAGTCTCGGCAAACCAGTATTAGTTCTGCGAGAAACCACCGAAAGACCAGAGGCAGTCGCTGCGGGTACAGCCAAACTGGTAGGAACCGAGAGCAAAGACATTTTTGCTGCTGCAAGTGAGTTGCTGAGTAACTCAACCGCTTATGAAGCAATGGCAAATGCAATTAATCCTTTTGGGGATGGTCACGCAGCAGAGCGCATCTTGCAAATTGTCCAAAATTATTTGAGTATTGTTTAAGAAATCAACGTGTGATTTCTCTGAGAAATAAACTTTTAAAACCGGAATAATCCGGTTTTTTGTTTTTTCAAACAAAACTGACGAAAGTTGCTCTTTATAGCAGTAGCCAGTTAAGTTAGGACGCTAAACGCAAGACATACTCTATCGCAGTTCGTAGACTATCGAAGTTTTCTATCTGAAAAGCGAATTCGGCTCAAGAGCCATGACCAACATTTTTCAATATAAGTTGGACGTAACAACGTTAAGGAAATTTCTGTTATGAGCACAGAAACTGTTAATCAATTCTTGCAAAAAACCACTGAAGATCCGCAACTTCAAGAGGAGGAAGCATTCGGCTAGTTGTCGTTGCGACCCTTCATTCGCTTTATAAGCATCAATCACACGAGGAGCGTAGATCGGTTGAATATGGGGCAGGCATAAATAGCATTAGTATTTTTACTGCTCTTCTACCTTATCAATATTGTAGTCTACTCAACTGAAAACCGCTGTAGTTGATGAAAATCTCAAACTCCAAAGCCAGCTACGTTTCCAGCCTTAGCGACAAAATTTATCTATTGCTATACAAAGCCGTATAAGATTTTTCCGAAATATTTATTTCTTGGTTTGTAGAAATCAATATAACTGAATTATTCTGATCAAAATATCGAGGAAAAAATCTATGAACTTGATCAAGTTTATCTCTCCCATCGTTGCTACCACTACTATTGCTATTTCCACTCTTTCTTTTTTCTCTATTGACTCAGCTATGGCTGCTCGTGTTCGTGTTGTTAGGAATTGTATAACTTATAACAATGCAGGAGGGGCAGTAGGAACACTAAAACGAGGCTATTATCCTCTTGTAGGATACATGAAATTTGCTAGGAGTGGATACAACGGATCGCAAATTAGAGCAGACTTTACTTCATCGGGAAAAGGTCTCAGCACCGTAAACATTGCTAATCGTTGCTTGCAAAACTCTGAAGGAAGAGTGATTGAATTCAATTAAGAATTAGAAGTAATACCATTTTACTAAAAATGTGATATATTCTAATGCCTATATATCAATTTTTGTAAAGTAATGGCGGGTATTGCATAAAATCGTCTGTTTGGCACTGAATATTAAGCAGAATCTAACATCACAACATTTACCGTGAAAAAAGTTAAACTCCTTACCCTTACGTCTACTCTGATATCTACGGTAGGTGTATTTGCGGCACTTGACGTTGGCAACCGAGTAGAAGCTATTGTGACTACGGGCAACCCCTCTGATTATTTCGTTTACTCTGGGACTGGTTATGACGGAGTTGTCCAATTACAAGACGCAAATGGTCGTCGTTGTACAGGTTCACTCTTGCCTACAGGTTTACATATTCTTACTACTGCTCATTGTCTTACTCAAGAAAACTCAGCGATTTTGAATACTCGAAGAGTAGGAGTAATCTTTGATTTACCTAACACTCAGCCAATTACACTGAATGCCACTGAATTCTATCTTTATCCAGATTGGATAGAAGTTGTACCCTATACCAACGACCTTGCAATTATTGGACTTGATACCCGTGCCCCGGTAGAAGCGGAAAGATATGATATTTACCGGGATAGCGATGAACTTGGTAAGAACTTTACCAAGGTCGGGTATGGTCGTCCCGGTACGGGTAAAACTGGTGAAAATGTCAACTTTATGGGGAGAACCAAGCTTTTTGGTCAAAATACTTACGATTACAATGCTTTTCGTTACAACTCAAATCCAAACGTTGGTAAAGTCTTAGGTTACGACTTTGATAGCGGATTGTCCGAGAATAATGTCCCTCCTGGTAATTTAGGCTTGGGACTAAACGAGGTTAACATTGCTCCTGGTGATTCAGGGGGACCAGGTTTCATAAATGGGTTGATTGCTGGTGTTTCATCCTTTACTACTTCATTTTCTCGTGCTGACATTGATTATCCCAAGAGAAATAGTACTTTCGGAGAGCTTGCCTACGACACCCGCGTGTCATATTATGCCAGCTATATAGATGATGTTTTAGCAGGTAAGATTGCTCCCACTCGCAAGGTTCCTGAACCATCTACTGTATTAGGCACTGTATTCACTCTAGGTGCTTTGGCTATTAGTTCACGCTCAAGAAGGAAAGAAAAAGCTTTGAAGTAAGTTGGCACTTTGTGACAGATAGTAGGTCTCACGACCCGCGAGAAGATAATCCAAACCCTTGGCGTTAGGTAATTGCGAAAAAGTGCTGTTCTCGTAAACAATCATCCCACCCATTAAGCTCCCCAATTCCTTGTTTGGTTCAGACACGGATGGAAAGAGAAAATCGCTGGTGGCTTTACCCACTCAAGTTCCCCCAGTCGCGATAAGCAAGGGACGCTTTTATACTTAGTGACGAACGCGGCACAGCACGGCATGATTTGGCTGAATTTAGGAGACTTGCAAAGCTTTTTGCTTGGTAAAGATGATGGAGTGAATCGACTGGGGGGATTTCTCGGTGTCATGGGTCAAAGCCAACTTGACATGAGTGGCAAAGAAGCAGTCTTAGATCCGGGTGACGCGAAAACCGCAGAACGCTTTGGACAGCGCATTGCTGAGGCAACGAAACGCTGGTTTAAGTAAATTAGGACTTACGCACAACGAAAAAAGTGCTATATCCCCTAACTTTCTATCTTGTGGTATAGAGGTAGGGGAAGGCAATAAGTGTTTTGCAGAAATTATTTAGAAGTAGCTACCGGCTCGTTTACGCTTGACTCCGGTTGTTGTGTAGTAGGCTCCTCTTCTTCTGGCAAGCCGTAAATTGACCTGTACAATTTAACGTATTGCTTCGCCGATTGATACCAACTGAAGTCTTGGTTCATACCGCGTTTTTGTAATTCCAGCCATTGTGGTTTATAGCGGTAGCCTTCCCAAGCGCGAATCATACAGGTAAATAAATCTAGCGCTTCATAGCGGTCAAAACAATAACCAGTGCCTGCTCCATTCGTGGGGTCATGGTGTGTTACAGTGTCAACTAATCCCCCGGTGCGGCGGACAATTGGCACGCAACCATAACGCAAGGCTAACATTTGGCTAATTCCGCAAGGTTCAAAACGGCTAGGCATTAAAAAGGCATCAGACCCAGCATAGATGCGGCGAGCTAAAGCATCGTTATAAAGTAGGTAAGTTGCCATGCGTCCGGGATAACGCGATGCCATTTGCCACATTTGAGTTTCATAATAGCGATCGCCTGTCCCCAACAACACAAATTGTGCATCTGTATATGCCAAAAACCGATCCATAATTTGCAGCGTTAAGTCAATGCCTTTTTGGTCTACTAATCGTGTCACCATCCCTACTAAAAAGGCATTGCTATTAACTTCTAACCCCACTTCTTCTTGCAAAGCAATTTTATTAGCTTTGCGTTTTTCTAATGTGTCTGCCGTAAAAGTTTGGGCGATGTATTTATCATCTGCTGGGTTATAAACCTCGGTATCTACGCCATTAATAATCCCAGATAACTTACCGCTAATAAAAGACAGCAAACCTTCTAAAGTTTCACCGTATTCAGGTGTCTTGATTTGCTCTGCATAGGTGGGAGAAACTGTATTTACCTTGTTGGCAAATTGCACAGCTGCTGCCATCGTGTTGTGTCCTTGCATATACCAAGGACACCAAGTAATTTTCTCTAAATACCAACGCCACGGACCTTGATACGCTAAGTTATGAATCGTAAAAACGGTGGTAATATCCGGATCTTGATTCATCCACACCGGAATCATCCCCGTGTGCCAATCGTGACAGTGAACTATTTCTGGCTTCCAATAATTCCAGCAAAACTCGGCTGCACCGTTAGCAAACAATGTGAAGCGCCAATCTTCATCATCTCCAGAATAAATGCGCCGAGGCATGAATGCGGGATGTCCAAATAAATACAAGGGAACATCAGTACCGGGCAGAATTGTTTCATAAACTGCAAAGTGCTGAAACATCGCATCTCCCCACCAAATCGGTTCTTGGGGAATCTCCATTTTGTCGGGCAACATGCCGTAGTAGGGCATGAAGATTCGCACATCATGCCCCATTTGTCTGAGGAATTTGGGTAAAGCACCGACAACATCACCCATCCCGCCAACTTTCGCAATGGGAGCTGCCTCTGCTGCTACAAATAGAATCCGCATGGTAATTTCTGTTTCCCCGTGCCTACATCAAAATTCCACTGTAGGGTGGGTGGACACCCTACTTATCTACAACGAAAATCTTTCTTCATCTAATCACATCTGCTTGTGCAACAGCTCAGGAACCGCGTTGGATCTCGGTAAATATTTTCTCCAAAATTTCTTGCGCTCCCTCTTGCCGCAACAGTTGTGCTAGTTCGATACCTAATTGTTCGGCATCTGAAGCAGAACCTGTGACGGTATCTTTGACCATATTTTTGCCATCGACGCTAGCAACTATACCAGATAATGTCAAATTATCACCATCCAAATCAGTATTTACACCAATTGGTACTTGACAACCGCCTTCTAATTCACGCAAAAAAGCGCGTTCGGCTAGACAGCGATCGCGTGTTTGTGGATGTTCAATAGCTTTGAGTAGGGATATCACTTCGCTATCATCAGCACGGCATTCAATACCTAATGCGCCTTGTCCAACCGCGTGGAGCGAAATTTCTTTGGGGAGGATTTGATGAATGCGATCGCTCATTCCCAATCGCTCTAAACCAGCCACCGCCAGAATTATTCCATCATACTCACCGGCATCCAATTTCGCCATGCGTGTATTCAAGTTTCCCCGAATATCTTTAAATGTAAAGTGGGGAAAATGATGCCGCAATTGTGCTAGTCGGCGCAGAGATGATGTACCTATGACGGCACCTTCTGGTAAAGTATCAATTTGCTTATCTTTGTGCTTTTCATGCACCACTAAAGCATCTGCTGGGTTTTCCCGTTCTGTAATTGCTGCGAGTGCTAACCCCTCTGGTAAGCGAGTTGGTAAATCCTTAAGAGAATGAACCGCAAAGTCAATCTCTTGGGATAGCATTCCTACTTCGAGTTCTTTAGTAAAAAGTCCCTTGTCCCCAATCTTGGCTAACGCCACATCCAAGATTTTGTCGCCTTGGGTGGACATGGAATGGACTTCAAAAGTGATATCAGGAAAGACTTTCTGGAGTTGTTCTTGTACCCAGTGAGTCTGAACAAGAGCAAGTTGGCTTTTGCGCGAACCGATACGAATTGTACGTGGGGGACTGGAAACAGATAATGTCATAAAAGAAGTTTGTCAAACCCGGCAATAAATTCACACTCATCTAGACTACCGCAGTGGGTGACTTGACGTGTTGCGATTAGTTTGATTTCAGTGAAGTTTATTTTTTACTTTTGTTACTATATTTTATAAATTTTTGTTAACTAATTCGCTCTCATAAACTTATTAAAATTTGCTGAGAATTATTGACATAAATACCATTAACTGACTATCGCACTAACTGACCATAATC
>CAXTNZ010000193.1:0-14582 GCA_964245695.1 uncultured bacterium
CCCCATCTCCCCACCTGCCTATTTCCCTGTTTCCCTGTTTTTGCAAAAGGGCGGGGAGAAGAGCGCCCCTACTTTGATCTACAATCCTAAATATGGATTTGCCTTCTTTTGTTTGGTTGTGGAAAATAGCAGCTTGGTCAATGGGGTTGTCGCTATTGGCTTATTTGTTGCTAGCGGTAACTGGGGTTTTGATGTTTCAGACGAGAACTTCCCGCAGCCCATCTTTAATGTCGGCGTTTGCGGGGGGAAATCAAGGAGTGCGATCGCTCCACTTTATCATCGGCTGCTGCATGGTAAGTTTAGTGATGCTGCTGTTGGCGATCGGGATTGTTGGCACTTACGGTCACTTTGGTTCCTTAGGACACTCGTCACACTTATTAGCTGGTTTGATAGTCGTAGCGTTAGTTTTGGTGTCTGCTTTTAGTGCAACGCAAATTAGCGCCAGAAAATCCTGGGCTAGACCTTTACACATCGGAACGAATATTATTTTGTTTGTCGGTTTTGCCTGGGTGTCGCTAACCGGTTGGATTGTAGTACAAAAGTATTTACCGTAATCGGTTTGACTTTCTGGCTGAATGGTTTCGTTAATATGTACTTAAAGCAAGCGATCGCTATTCAGCCGTGACAGCATCAACTCAGACTTCATCTTTCATTTTTCGCCTTTCTCCGTTAATTCGGATCGCCCTGTTAAGCCTCTATGTAGCCCTCACAGTACCATTACCTTTTTTATCTCAGGCGACCGCTTCACCCATACCACCAGCGTTATTGTGGGTGGGAATCAGCATCGGTTTTGTTGCTTTATACGCAGTCTTAACCGAACGAGTAATTTTAGACGACCAGGGAATTCAAGTTACTTACCCCGTTTGGGTTCCGCGCTTCTTTCGTAAAGGTTGGTCTTTACCTTGGTCGCAAGTTAAAGAGTTAAAACCCCGTACCACTGGTCAAGGAGGTTTAGTTTATTACTTCCTCAGTCAAGATGGCAAAGCTTATTTACTACCGATGCGCGTAGCGGGATTTGCCCAATTAGTGCGCCAAGTGCAAGCCAAAACAGGTATTGACACTACAGATGTCTACCCTTTAGCGCAACCGTGGATGTATTTAACCTTACTCGTATTTACAGTCTTGTTATTATTAGTTGATGCTTGGACTATCACCACAGCCTTGACATTGGGTAGCTTAAATTAAATTTTCTTAACCTTTGCGCCTTTGCGCCTTTGCGTGAGATAAAGAAGAATTAGTACCTACCGAATTTGCACTTGGATAATCCCAAACTAAAGCTAGAGCAAGTTAATCTGTTTGCCAAACTGAAAACCCTTAAAAGCAACCAACAAGGATATCCGATATTGCAGGATATATCCTTTGAAGTATACGAGGGCGAATTCCTCGCTATTATCGGATTAACTGGTGCTGGCAAAACTTCGTTGTTACGCCTGATCAACCGCCTAAGTGAACCGAGTAGCGGTAAAATCTATCTAGAAAATCAGGAATATCGGCAAATTCCCATTTTAGAGTTACGCGGTAATGTTACACTTGTACCGCAAGAAACCAAATTATTGGGAATGACAGTGACAGAGGCGTTAGCTTATCCGTTAGTTTTGCGTGGTTTACCAAAACAGACAATTGAGCAACGCGTCAGTCATTGGATAGAACAACTGCACATTCCCAATGATTGGTTAGGACGGACTGAGGTGCAACTTTCGGCGGGACAAAGACAATTAATAGCGATCGCTCGTGCTTTAGTTATCCAACCGAAAATTTTATTATTAGACGAGCCAACATCTTCTTTAGACATTGGCAAAGCCCAGCATCTGATGCAAGTTTTAACCCAGCTAAGTCAAAGTCATCAAACCACCGTTCTCATGGTAAATCACCAAATTGATCTAGCCCAGATGTTTTGCACCCGGTTATTACACCTACAGCAAGGTCGCTTATTAGGAAATCAAAATGCCTCTGAGGTAAACTGGGTTAACT
Source organism: uncultured bacterium (assembly GCA_964245695.1). Taxonomy (GTDB): domain Bacteria; phylum Cyanobacteriota; class Cyanobacteriia; order Cyanobacteriales; family Nostocaceae; genus Hassallia. Next base: position 1,972 of record CAXTNZ010000193.1, read on the forward strand.
TGCGAGAAAGCTTGTCACAAGCACAAGCACAAGCAGATGAAGAATGGAGTTAATTAATTTTTTGTTAATTGTTCGTTGTTCGCTGTTCTAATAACTCGCAACTCCCAACTTCCAAGTTTGAACTTTTAACTTTTAACCACTAACTACCTCCCCTTCTGAAATCTTACTGCTAAGAGTTGAACGTTGATTAGTAAATCTCTCTTTCGCTAACTTTGCTTGTGCCTGAGGCAGATTGGCATTTATAATTTCCATGTTAAAGCGGTATCCGACATTGCGGATAGTTTGAATCAAGCTGGGTTGTCGAGGATCGAGTTCAACTTTTTTTCTTAGTGATAAAACGTGAGTATCAATAGTCCGTGGGTTATCGATAGCGTCAGGCCAAGCCCGACGTAGCAATTCCGTCCTAGAGAGAGGTACTCCTCCTGCTTGCGCTAAAACATACAGCAAACTGAACTCCTGCGGTGTTAAATCGATAAATTCCCCTTGAAAGCGAACCCGGCGCTGCACTAAATCGATTTGGATAGAGCCATAATCGAGATAAGCTGGTGCCACAGGTGTGCGCTTACGGCGAATTAGTGCCTCTACCCGCGCCAGAAACTCTTGCATCCCAAAAGGTTTGCTGAGGTAATCATCTGCCCCAGCCTTCAAACCAGCGACGATATCAGCTTCATTACTGCGGGCAGATAGCATTAAAATTATAGGTTGCTGCTGACGATGCAACCAACGGCAAAACTCAATGCCATCGCCATCAGGCAAATCAGCATCAAGAATGACTAGAGTTGGTTGGTGGCTGATAAAAACTTCCCTTGCTTGATAAATGCTGGCGGCTTGATGCACGCGATATTCTAGTTGTTGCAAGTGCCAACCTAGCAACGACCTGAGATGGGGATTTCCCTCAATGATTTCAATACAAACCGATCCCACGGTGGCAATACCCCTTAGCGTCGATGACTTTCAAAGTAACAAAGCCAATGTCTAAGGTTTTGTAGCCCTTGTTACCTGCGTTGCGATTAGCATTACTTTTTCTAATAAAAAAGCTAACAAAGTATGAAATTTATGCCTTGGCAAAGCTGAGTTGGTAATATTCTTAAATTTTTGTTAGAATTCCGGGAAAGTAAAATGCCTTAAGTTAAACATCTTGCTCTGACAAGGGGGCAATTGACAAACAAACTATCAGCAAACAAGCTAATCATTACCAAACCTATTTTTCCGCTTGGTATAGAAGGAATATTCCATTTGGCAGATGAAATCGATGCCCTCACCCCTCAATCCCATCGGGCTGTTTGCAGAGAAAATCATAACAATACCTTACTAGATGATCATATTCCTCTTCTTCTGGAATAGGATCTAGTTAGATTGTAGCCAATAGGTAGTGATCCCCAAAGTAGAGTTATCATCTTCAATTTGATGGCAACCTGGAACTAAGACTTCACATTTGCGCGTGAATCATTTACAATTCTCATTCCCAAGAGATTTATAAAGCACTTATGCTCCAAGACACACAAACCATTCGCTACTACCAAAGACTTACCGACGCCTTCGTCGAGCTATGGAATCGCGGTTATCGGACGGATGATATGCGGATGTATTTGGATGGATATCTAGCCGCGCTGCGACATAGTAACGTAATTGAACCTTATTTGATTCATCGTTTAGAGGAGGAAGCTAGCCGCTACTTGTACGATGGGTCAAATTTTGCCATGACGCAACCAGAGCCAGAACGACAGCACGATTATTACTAATGCCCTTTCCTGGGTCATTACTAGTAACCGCTAATCAACGCTGATAATTATAACATATTATCTGCATTGGTCAACGGATAGCAGTGGTCTGCATGGGAGAAATTGTATTTATAAAAAACATCCCCTAAGCCTTGTTTGACGATCGCAAACAAGGCTTAGAGGATTTTCGCGCCCAGCCGCCGCAATTCTTGGGATCTGGTTTTTATTTCCCGGTGACAGCACGCCACCTTACTTTTTCTACCAGATACCTGTAGGATTGACGATCAGTTGCTCATTGCCTTCCCAGACCGAGCTAATTTCTACCGAGTGCGCGATAATAAGCGGGCGAGCGCTTGACCTAGATGGTTAACCGTTCAGCCGTTGGCGATGAAGCAAATTAGAGAAAATCTTTAATATTAATTAAAATACTTCTTAAAAACTATCTCAAGAGTGATATATAATCACAAATGAAGTCCGCATCACAAAAAGTCTTAATATAAAGTAATGTAAAGCCTGCGTAGGCAGGCTTTGTTTGTGTAGCCGCGTGAGATTGCCCTCCAGCTACAAGAGTCTGAGGACGCTGAGGGATTTTTGCAAAACCTCTATTAACTAAGGACTTTCTGGTTAAGAAGCTAAAGCAACTTCCACCATTTGCTGCAACTCGCCTTTCTGGTACAGTTCAATCAAGATATCAGAACCGCCGACGAATTGACCATCAATATACACTTGGGGAATTGTTGGCCAATTGGAATATTCTTTAATTCCCTGACGGATTTCTTGGTCAGCGAGAATATCAACCGTCTCGAAGGGAACTCCCAAAGTATTGAGAATTTGGACAACGTTGTTGGAGAAACCGCACTGAGGCATCAACTTGGTTCCCTTCATGAAAACCATAATCTTGTTTTGTGCTAGCAAGTTGTCAATTTTCTGTTTAAGTTCTGGTGTCATGGTCTTTCGGCTTCCTATTATGCGTTCAAGAGTGAGGAGTCAGGGGTGAGGAATTTTAGGTTTCGAGTTTTGAGTTTTGAATTAAACATATTCTTCAACTCATAACTCATAACTTATAACTCATAACTTCACGAAGCGGCTGTTGTCTGCCAAGCTTCAGGAGTATAGGTTTTGAGTGCTAAGGCATGGATTGCTTCAGTTGACATCGCTTGGCGCAAGGCACCATAAATTAACTGATGCTGTTGCACCAGTCCCTTACCGACAAACTGCGATGAAACTACTGTCACTTGATAGTGGTCACCGCCACCAGTCAAATCTTGCACCTGAACTTGGGCGTCTGGCAGTTCCGCCTTGATCATTGCCTCAACCTGCTGCGGACTAATCATCGCCATTCCTGAAAAACTTCTTTTCTATTATTAACAACAAATATGAGTCAGCTACCTTTGCCAACACAATATTTTAGCAATGCTTAGCATAAACGCGCATAATCACGCTTATTTTTGACAAAGCCATCTAGCTTCATAGTACATAACCCCATTTTAGCATTCGGGGGGTTCAAGATAGGGGGTGAGGAAGAGAAAGCAATAATCGACGCTTAGGAGCTTTTATTTCTTGGTGGGGGAGGGAGAGGAAGATGAACTAGCACCTTGACCAGGAGAGGGGGCATCCACAAAACCCAATTCCACTAACTGCTGGTAAGCTTTCTTGCCTAACTCCCGTGTTGGGTTTTGAGAACGAATAATCTGAACCAGCAAAGGCACAGCTAATTCCGGCTGATTTTGCGCCCGATGTACCAATGCTAGCTGATAGGTGGCTTCATCTCGCATTTGGGCAGTTAAGAGCGCTTTTTTCCGCTGGGAATCAGAAACTCTGTTGTCAATTCCAGAAAAGCTAGAATTTAAGTCTTGATAGAAAGTAGATAGCTGATTAAAAACTTGACGTGCTTCTTGGAGTTTCTTAGCAGCTACGGCATAATTTTGGGAAGCAACGGCACTACTTGCCTCACTCATCAGACGCTTCCCGCCTTCAATGCTTAGAAGGCTACCATTTGGTGCCGTAGGACGGAGATTGTTCGGATCGTTGGGGTCAATAGGTTGTGCTTGGTTGGGATTGCTTGGTAACTTGATTACTTGAGCATTGACAGGTGATAGCAAACTGAGGGCTGCTATCAATGATAAGGAAGTGAAGCGAATCAAAGGAACAGTTGCAGCAAGGTTCATGGGATAAATTGGTGCGCCAAATACACAGAACAGGTTTGGAAACTTCGGGTATCTTAACTCTGTTTTGGTGTTTGATAAAAGCAAAGCTACATACTAAGTTTCTCTGTTTTAGACTGAACATCGGTGTAATTGAGTTCCCATAGCCTCCGCATAGTAGCTAAAATCACCTCTTGGGGAGATCCAAAAAATAAAATATCAATAGTCATAACCTAGATCCAAGGGTACCTAACCAACCATTTCAATACATGGCTGGATATTTTATTACTTGTAAGTGCCTTGGGAGCGATCGCACAAATTCTCTATCAGCACAAAACAAGAAAGCTGCTTACAGCAATTGGGCACATGGTAATCGTAATAGCAAGGTGAATGAAGCGATCGCATCTGCTTGCAATCGGGTACACTTGCATCAAGTGTCACAAGGCAAATTAGCAATTGCAGATCATCACTGGACTTTAGACAAAAAGCGCGCCCCTCGCATCCAGCCCTAAAACAACTGTTATCCACAACTGCCAGCGTCTTTGCGCTGGCAGTTGTGGATAATTGATTACGCACCGCAAGATCTAAGCAGACTGAATAGCTGGGAATTAGCTTTGAGAATTTAGTCATTGGTCATTAGCACTCTGACAAATGACAAATGACAAATAACAAACGACAAATCAAGAATTAGGAACCTCTGCGAATCTGTGGCTGGCGATTTCTGATTCATGATGGCTTAATTTTTGCAGCATCTTTGCTAAATCAGCCGTAAGCCGTTTGGCTTCTTGTTTCACGCAGCCATTAGTGTAATCTGCTACTGTGATTGGCGAACCAATGTGAATATTAACATCCGTGCCCCAGTTCGGTAATGGTTGGCTGTAATTGATGCTGATGGGTACAACTTTCACCCCCAGTCCAGGCTGACTAGATTCAGCACTCAAAGCCAGACGCGCAATTCCCGGCTTTAAAGGGTGAACTTCACGATCACGATAAATCCCACCTTCTGGAAAAATAACCAGGGTTTTTCTTTGCTGAAGTAGCTCAACTCCGTGGCGCAAGGTAGAGATTGACGGGCGTTTAGGATCTACAGGAAACCCCCCTAAGTGTCGGACGAACCAGCCTTGAAACCCTTGACATTCACTAATAGTCACCATGAACCGCAAGTTTTGCCCTGGGACACAACCACTAGCAGCGTAGGGTATGAGCAACGCATCCCAACGTGCGCGATGGGTAGGAGCGAGGATCGTCGGACAATTTGTGGGGATATTTTCTTGTCCAGTGATTCTAATCTGGCGAAAGAAAAAAGGTAGAAGGAAGTTACGTCCCAATAGATAAGCCAGAGGACTTAACCAAGGAGAAACCTGCGAGGTCGTAGGAGCCAATTTAGCAATTGCTTCAGAATTGGCAAATGTTCGCTCTTCAATTTTAGAGGAAGTGTGAAGTTCCATCATTACGGTGGCTGCTGATTGTCGGGTCAAATATCATCAAAGCTATGTTAGATACACCGTAGTTTTTCTTCCTTGATTTGTGTCACACCTACTGGACAGTTTTACCTTTGTCCGTTAGCTGTTGCTATGTCGGCGCACTTCAAACCAGGCTTGCAACTGTTGACGACTCTTAGACTCATGAATGCCTGCGATTACACGCAAGCGGTGATTAGAAGCGGCACTATCGGGTATGTTGGCGACGGTACGAATTGAGCCAGTTTTTGGATCGTCCACGCCATAGACAAGAAGTCCTAAACGTGCTTGTACAATCGCACCCGCACACATGGGGCAAGGTTCTAGAGTTACGTAGAGGGTGCATTCGTTAAGACGCCAACTTTGCAAGATTTTAGCAGCTGCCCTAATGGCGAGAATTTCTGCATGAGCTGTGGGGTCTTTGTCGCGTTCTTTTCGATTTTCACCCCTGGCAATTAAATTTCCGGATGAATCAATGATAACAGCGCCTACGGGAACTTCTCCGGCATTACCTGCTGTTTGTGCAAGTTCTAGGGCAAGAGTCATCCATTCTCTATGTATAAGATATTCTGAGTATTCACTTAACATATTCTTATTCGGGACTGGGGATTAGGGACGCTTGGACTGGTAACTGGGATGAGAATTTTCAATTTAGTTCACCAATTAGTAATTAGTAAAAAATATCAAGACGTAACAAACTTCGCGTCTTGATAAAAAATATGGTTTTGCACAAAACAAGAATTTCTAAATAAGCATCATAAACTGCGTACATCAGCAGGTATGAAAATCTCTTCTTTCCTAGTCCCCAGTCCCTAGAAGAGGGTTGAGTTTACCTTGCGTGTCTAGCTGATAGACATCATCACAGCCGCCAACATGCTGGTTATTAATAAAAATCTGCGGTACGCTACGGCGTCCGTTGGCACGTTCCGCCATTTTCGCTCTAGCGGCTTCGTCGCCGTCGATTTTGTATTCGGTGAAGTTGACACCTTTCCACCACAGCAGTATTTTGGCACGGATGCAATAAGGGCAAGTTTGCCAAGTATAAATTTCAACGTTAGCTTTGAAGCGTTCTGGGTAGCGACCTAAAAGAGAATTGATGAAGTTCTGCATATTTTAATCTTATGGATTGTGAGAATTTGTATCTAGGTTAGCTATTAGCTAATGGTTGGTGGTCTTAATTTTAGTTTTGAAAATGAAAAAAAGATTCATTCATAACTTGCGTGCTTGCTTTCGTACTAATCGAGTTTTGCTTGACAAACACGCAAAAGTAGGTTTCCTCCACGCTGAAATTCATAAGGTACTTGCCTGATCTCGACTCGATATCCCTGCTTTTGTAATTCACTAAGTACTGGATGGAGTAGGGGAGAAGGTTCTCCAGATAAGTTTAGTAGGGGAAAAATTCTGGCTTCTGTAGCGACTCGACACATTTCGGCGATCGCCTCTACATGAAATGCTGCTGAAAAATGGTCAGAATAGGTAAATAGAAAATGAGAGCACAGCGCCAAATTAAACTGATTTGCTGGGAATGGCAGTACAGGTAAACCATCGGTTAAATAGCGTTTTTCCTTCAGTCCTAAGGGAAAATCTTCTAAAAACTGACGCATTGCTGTCATGCGAATCTCGCCTAACTTTTCGGGAGATTCAATTTCTATCCAAAGGTAGTTGTCCTGATTTTTCTGAACGCCATTGATAACCAGCGCATAAGTTTCCTGGATGCGTCTAGCAATCTCACTAGATGACAACTCATAAACTGGATCACAAGAGACTACTTGATATCCCTGACTAGTCATCTCAGCGTTGAAGCTGGCTGGACCTGCCGCACAATCGATAATTTTTAAGTTTAGGTCAGAAGCTTTCAGGTGAAACATTCTGACATACTCTGTCATCGAACGTCCCCAAGGAACGACACTTTCAAGTTTTAAACCCACTGGTGTTTCTACCTCTTGATGAAAATGTTATGTGGAGTGGCGTAAGCGTTGCTACTATTGATGGAAATAATTTTATTATTTGTGAATTCATTACTGATAAGATTACCAGTAAGTTAAGGCATTTTTTTCTTCACTATACTGACAATCATACTTAAGATAAACATTCAGGACATCTAATTTTTTTTTCTTAAGTTTGCTTAGCACCCGGGAATTGAATAAATTGGTCAGCCGTCTAAAGAGTGATCCGCGACAGAATGCGAGTTATTCCAATACACGGCTGACCAATTCCTGCTTTGCACAACCCCTTAGGCAAAAGCGCGTTTGTTGATCTTCGACTTCCAGTCCCTAGGTAGTGGTGCAAAGTTGGCAAGGGCAAGTGTCAAAATTGGCACTATAAAAAATAGTTAGCAGCAAAACTTAACACAGACACAAGTCAATAGTATTTTCCAGGTGTATCCGCCCTTTGGTAGACTTGAAAACTGAAATAGATTTTTGAAACGACGCAAAATCAAGCAATTTAGAGGGCAGTTGTGGAAAATACACTAGGGTTAGAGATTATTGAGGTAGTTGAGCAAGCCGCGATCGCCTCCGCACGTTGGATGGGCAAGGGCGAAAAAAATACGGCGGACCAGGTAGCTGTAGAAGCCATGCGGGAACGGATGAACAAAATTTACATGCGCGGTCGCATCGTTATCGGCGAAGGCGAACGTGATGATGCCCCCATGCTTTACATCGGGGAAGAAGTAGGTATCTGCTCTCGTGAAGATGCTAAAGACTTCTGTAACCCAGATGAATTAGTCGAAATTGACATCGCGGTTGACCCCTGCGAAGGTACAAACTTGGTAGCTTACGGACAACCAGGTTCGATGGCTGTCTTGGCAATTTCGCAAAAAGGTGGATTATTTGCTGCACCTGACTTTTACATGAAGAAGCTAGCAGCACCTCCAGCAGCCAAAGGCAAAGTAGACATCGACAAGTCAGCAACGGAAAACCTCAAGATTCTCTCCGAGTGTCTAGACCGCTCTATTGAAGAACTTGTGGTAGTTGTAATGAAGCGCGAACGCCACAACGATTTGATTAAAGAAATCCGCGAAGCCGGCGCGAGAGTGCAACTAATTTCCGATGGTGACGTGGGTGCAGCCGTATCCTGTGGTTTTGCTGGTACTAACATTCACTGTCTGATGGGTATCGGTGCTGCTCCTGAAGGTGTAATTTCCGCCGCCGCTATGCGTGCTATGGGTGGACACTTTCAAGGTCAATTGATCTACGATCCAGAAGTAGTGAAAACAGGTTTGATTGGTGAAAGCAAACAAGCTAACATCGAGCGGATGAATTCTATGGGTATTACTGACCTGGATAAGGTCTACGATGCTCATGAACTGGCATCCGGTGAAACTGTGCTGTTCGCGGCTTGCGGCATCACAAGTGGTAACTTGATGCAAGGTGTACGCTTTTTCAGCGGCGGGGCAAGAACTCAAAGTTTAGTTATTTCTAGCCAGTCAAAAAGTGCTCGTTTTGTAGATACGATTCACATGTCTGGCAATCCTAAGATTGTGCAACTGCACTAGGGAGTAGAAACGCTTGGACTGGGGACTGGGGATTAGGGAAGAAAAGCAAGAGTATTCTTATCCTATTCCCAATCCCCATGCCCCTAATCCCACGCCAGTCGCTACAACGGGGGGAACCCCCGCAACGCGCTGGCTCCACTTCGTGGAGGCCCCGAGTTCCCCAATCCCCATTCCCATTTAGCAATTACCATTTAGCAGATGAATATAGTAGTGGTGGGGTTAAGCCATAAGACAGCCCCAGTAGAAGTCCGGGAAAAGCTGAGTATTCCAGAAGCACAAACTGAAAGCGCGATCGCTCACTTGGTAGGCTATCCCCATATTCAAGAAGTCGCGATTCTCAGTACTTGTAACCGTCTGGAAATTTACATCGTTACCCCAGAAACTGAACAGGGTATCCGAGAAGTTAATCAGTTTCTTTCTGAATACAGCAAGTTGCCTGCTGTATCTCTGCGACAACACCTGTTTATGTTGCTGCACCAAGATGCGGTGATGCATCTGATGCGAGTTTCAGCAGGTTTAGATAGTCTGGTACTCGGAGAAGGTCAAATTCTGGCTCAGGTGAAGCATACTCACAAACTGGGGCAGCAATACAACGGTATTAAAACAATTTTGAATCGATTATTTAAACAAGCGCTGACAGCAGGTAAGCGGGTTCGCACTGAAACTAGTATTGGTACTGGCGCAGTCTCAATTAGTTCGGCGGCTGTGGAATTGGCGCAAATGAAAGTGCAAAATTTAGCCGCTTGTCGAGTGGCAATTCTCGGTGCTGGCAAAATGTCCCGGTTACTTGTGCAACACCTGATATCGAAAGGTGCTGTGAAAATTTGCATTTTAAATCGTTCGCTCGAACGTGCAGCAGAACTGGCGCGGCAGTATCCAGAACAAAATATTCAAACTCATCCTATGTCGGTGATGACATCAGTAATTGCAGAAAGTGATTTAGTGTTTACAAGTACTTCTGCTACCGAGCCACTACTTGACCGCGCTAAATTAGAAATGGTTTTAGCACCTAACCAGCCTTTAATGTTATTTGATATTTCCGTGCCTCGTAACGTCCATGCGGACGTGAATGAGGTGGAGAATGTACAAGCATTCAATGTGGATGATTTGAAGGCGGTGGTGGCGCAAAACTACGAAAGTCGTCGCAAGATGGCGCAGGAAGCTGAGAGGTTGCTAGAAGAGGAAGTAGACACTTTTGATGTTTGGTGGCGCAGTCTGGAAACTGTCACTACTATCAGCTGTTTGCGGAATAAAATCGAAACCATCCGCGAGCAAGAGTTAGAAAAAGCTTTATCGCGATTGGGTGCAGAATTCGGCGACAAACATCAAGAAATCATTGAGGCTCTAACACGAGGAATAGTTAACAAAATTTTACATGACCCGATGGTGCAGTTGCGAGCGCAGCAAGATGTTGAAGCAAGACGCCATTGTATGCAAACTCTGCAAATGTTGTTTAATTTAGATGCAGGTGAGCAGTTTAGCTGAGAAATTTTTGATTTTGTGTAGTGAGGACTTCAGTACTTAAGATAAGAATTTTAAGCACTGAAGTGCTTACTACAAACTTATTAAAAAACTGCTTTCTTGTTTTTAGTTTTGCATTTGTAATTGCCTAATTACAAATGCCGAGTCTGTAGTTTCAGCATTGTGGTGCATACCATCAGCCACAGAAAACCAACTCCGTAGCCTGCAATGATATCTGTGGGCCAGTGTACTCCTAAATATAAGCGACTGATGCCGATAAGAGTAATTAAAACTACTGCGAAAGTATAGATGAATTTAGCAAATTGGGGATAGTGGATTGCTAGCAAGTAAGCGATTAATCCATATAGCACCATAGAGCCGAGTGCATGACCACTGGGAAAGCTATAAGATGTTTCTGGGATGAGTCGAGACCAAAGCTCTGGACGAGGTTTGCTAAAAACTAACTTTAGTCCTGTATTGAGAATGAATGCTCCCAAACAAGCTATAGCAAAAATCTTAGCTTCTTGTCGGTAACGACGCCACCAAAGTATCGCCAGAGTAACTCCAGCAATTGGGACAATAAAACTGGGATTACCCAGCCGAGTGATTGTCAACATCACAGCATCAAGACTAGGATTGGCAAATTGGTGCAGCCATAAAAGAAAAGATGTATCAAAACTAAAAGCTTCTCGCTCTAAAACTTCTTCAGCAAGCTTTGCTAAAACAAAAAGGATGAGCAGACAACTTGCAAGTCCAACAATACCAATTGTGGCGATTAAAGGAGCTAAACGGGGATATACGTGACGCAGCCAAAAATTTGAAATTTTTCGGATCATATTTGAGTATTCTAAAAGCAGACAGGCAAGGCTAGCTTGTTTGGTAAAGTTTGAGATAAAGTGAAAATTTTACCTTGATGATTACCAACGCTCATTTTAAATCTACTAATTTCTATATCTATGACTTAGCGCTGAAAGCTAAGATTGTCTACTAGGGATTGGGCAATTTAATCGTCATAGACTAATGGCTAATGGCTGATGTCTTATTCAAACGAATTTCTCGACCGATTGTACTGCTGTTGGGGTTGTGGCTGTTATTTGATTTAGTCTCGCATCTAACAGCAGAAATTCTCTGGTTTAACAAAGTAGGATATTTACGAGAATTTTTGTTACGTTTAGTAACAAAGCTGGGATTGTGGGCGATCGCCTTTTTCACTTCATCTAGTTTTTTATTTGGGAATTTGGCTATAGCCAATCGGCGGAAGTACCCCCAAGCGAGAGGGGGAGAGGGAGAAATTCAAAATTCAAAATTCAAAATTCAAAATAACCCTTACTTTCTCAGTCTCTCAGTTCCTACTACCGCAAGGGCGAGGGAACCCCGCTCCTACGGTGCTTCTGGGCTGAAGCTGCGCTTTCTCTTACCAGTCGTATTAGGACTGACTTTACTGGTGGGGTTGATTCTGATTTACTACGGTGATGAAGCTGTATTTTGGTATTCCTCAGAAAAATCTTTACTTCATTCTTTCAACTCAGCAGTGATATTGCTGTTGGGGTTGACTATTGTAATTTTGGTTTATCACCAGTTTTGCTTAAGTGCGATCGCACTATTAATCAGTTTACTTTTCGGTTTCCTGCTGTCCGCACGCTGGGATAAAGTTTTACAGTATTTTCACAGCACCAGTTTTCAGCAAACTGAACCACTATTTAACCAAGATATTAGCTTTTATGTGTTCTCCCTACCGATTTGGGAACTGTTGACATTTTGGCTAGTCGGACTGTTTTTATACAGCGTGGCATCGGTAGCATTAATTTATCTGCGATCAGGAAACAGTCTGAGTGAAGGTAGATTTAAAGGTTTTTCTGTATCGCAGCGACTGCATTTAAACGCTTTAACTAGCTTACTGATGTTAGTGATCGCTTTTCGTTATTACCTGCTGCGCTACCAACTTTTGTATTCTACTGATGGGGTAAACTACGGCGCTAGCTACACCGCTGTCAATATACAATTACCAATTTATACCGGATTGAGTTTTTTAGCAGTGGCGATCGCAGTTTATTTGCTACTGCGAATGATTGTTTTGTCCAAAGCTGAAAAAACCAGTTTCAAATCGGTTCCCTATCCCCGCCAACTGATTTACGCCCTAGGAATTTACTTAGTAGTGGCGGCGGTTTCTGGTAAAATATTACCCTCAGCCGTACAACGCTTCATCGTCCAACCAAATGAACTCGCCCGCGAACGCCCTTACATTCAGCGCACGATTGAGAATACTCGACAGGCATTTAATTTAAACCAAATTGAAGCGCAAACCTTTGATCCAAGAGGTGAACTAACA
>CAXTNZ010000194.1:0-14310 GCA_964245695.1 uncultured bacterium
CTGCGGTACTGATTGCCAACTTTGTGGCATTGATTTTAACTAACTCGCGCAATGCTTGGGCGATCGCTATTGCTGCCTGTTTAGCTTATGCTGTTTACCAAGGCTGGCGGATTCTTGTCGCAGGCGTCTCTGGTGTCGCCGCTAGCGTTATGTTGGCTGCTTTTGCTCCCTCACCAATCGCGGTTATATTTCGTAAAGTCGTTCCTGCTTTCTTTTGGGCGCGGTTAAACGACCAAATGTATCCCGACAGACCAACAGCCTTAATGCGAAAAACCCAATGGCAATTTGCTTGGTCTTTGGCACAGCAGCGTCCTTGGACTGGTTGGGGTTTACGCAATTTTACTGCTCTGTACAAAGCACAGATGCAGATTCGGTTGGGTCATCCCCACAACTTGTTTTTGATGCTTTCCGCCGAAACAGGGCTTCCCAGTACTCTTTTATTTTGTGGTTTACTCGGTTGGATCTTGTTTGCGGGTGTCCAAGTGTTACGAAGGTCAAAAGATATAGATAAAGAAGACAAATTGATACTTTTCAGTTATATTCTTGTCTTTGTTGGGTGGGTGCTATTTAATACGGCAGACGTAACTCTATTTGATTTCCGCTTGAATACGCTCTCTTGGTTGCTGTTTTCTACCGTTTGTGGAGTAGTCTATCGCTACAACCAACACGACAAGCTTGCAGATAATCAAAATTAGCTATACAGGCATGGCGAGCATTACTGAAATTTACGATTGCCCTGGTGTTTTTTGAGTATACAAACCGGGGCAACAATATTTTCCCTGTAAAGCCAAAAATTAGATATTTTTTGGGTAAAAAGGACAGTTTCACAGTTCCCAGCTTTCGGATAGCATACAAATTAGAATAGCTAATTCAGTTGAAACATGTCCGGCAGAATTTATGGTAGATGTTTCGGTTTTAAAGTATGGTAATCAATCTATGAAGCGGTTTTGAGAGCGCCACCTACGGCTACACTCGAATCAAGCAGTGCCACTAGGTAAAATGGGTGTATCAGTAAAGAAAAACAAGACTCGTAGTTAGCCAAACCTTATGCTCTCAACATCTGATTTTCTTCAGTACACCCAATGGTCGGTAATTCTCACGTTGGTTTTTGCTGCCGTGGCAGTCCTGGGTTTTATTCTTAAATGGGGCATCCGCTTTCGGCTAGTGGGTGCGACTGGCTTTATGCTGGTGCTGACGGCGGGTTTATTTGCACTCTCGTTGGTACCGTTGAGTCGCTCGGTGATTCCGGGTGCGGTGAAGTATTCTCTAATTTATGACAATGGGTCTACACAAACGGTGATTACCACATCACCCAACATTACCCCTTCACAATTAGAAGCAACTCTACGTCAAGCAGCCAGCAATCTATATTCTTATGGTCGCTTAGGCAGGCAGGGAGACAACCAACTGACGATTCGAGCGCGTACTATTATCCACCCGGAACCAGGGGTTTCTGTGCCACTATATTTGGGTGAGGTAAAGCGATCGCTCACTTCTCGTGAAGATCCAGAAATGGCGCTGGAAATTTACCCTGAAAAATTTGCTCAACTACCAAAACCCACCGCTTAAGAAAAGCGGGAGACAGGGGGATGGGGAGAATAATTGACTTATGAACGCTTTTTTGCAAGGGCGTTCGTGACCTCCCCACCCAACTGGCTCCTCCTGACAAATTAACAATTATCTATTAGTTTTCAGGCGTTGCTTCCTTCAAAATATGAATTAGCCTCACGCACTCGTAGCACTCGTAGCAGAGAATAAGAGTTTCAGATGTTGAATATTTCAATTTCATATTCGCAATAAAAGCAACGCCAATTTTCTTAATTATCTGAGAGTGGTAATCTAAATTAGTTGTATGTCAAATCAATTTTCTACTCCAACGTTGTCTACTCAAACTTCTAGTTCGTTATTTACGCTGACGATCGCCCCAGCAAAAGTAATTCGTGGCGCAGGTGTGTTGACATCCTCAGGGGAAGCGATCGCTCGTTTGGGAACTCGTCCGTTAATTTTGGGAGGCGATCGCACTTTAGCTATCACCCAAGAGAGTTTACAAGCGATTTTACAAGAGCAACAATTGCAAGTTACTCAAGCTTCTTATGGTGCAGATTGTTGTGAAGCTAGTCTGAAATCTTTACGTAAGGCGGCAAAAGAACATAAGGCTGATGTAATTATCGGTGTTGGTGGTGGCAAAGCACTCGATACAGCTAAATTAGTCGCTCATCAATTACAGTTGCCTGTGGTAACAATTCCTACCTCAGGCGCGACTTGTGCCGCTTGGACTGCTCTCTCAAATGTCTATTCTGAGACAGGGGCATTTCTTTATGATGTGGCGCTTTCTCAGTGTCCGGATTTATTGATACTCGATTATGACCTAGTTCAAACTGCCCCCCAACATACTTTGGTGGCGGGAATTGGCGATGCGATCGCTAAATGGTATGAAGCCTCAGTTAGCAGCGGACACTCAGAACAAACTTTAATTATTGCCGCAGTCCAACAAGCGCGAGTTTTGCGCGATATCCTCTTCCAAAAGTCAGCCGCCGCCCTGCAAGCACCAGGAAGCGAGGTTTGGCGCGAAGTCGTAGATGCTACCGTTTTACTTGCCGGGGTAATTGGCGGAATTGGTGGCGCACAATGTCGCACTGTTGCCGCACATGCAGTGCATAATGGTTTAACCCACATTTGCAAACACAACAGCATTCACGGCGAAAAAGTCGCCTACGGTATCTTGGTGCAACTACGTCTAGAAGAAATGTTACAGGGCAATCAGCTAGCTGCTGCGGCAAGGCAACAGTTGTTGAAGTTCTATACAGAAATGGGACTACCGCAAAAGTTGGGTGATTTGGGATTGGGCAACATCACTTTAGGTGAGTTGCAAACGGCGGCGGAAATTGCCCTAGCTCCTAATTCTGACATCCATCGACTACCGTTTAAAGTCGCGCTGGAACAGTTGATGGCGGCGATGGTTTCCACCACTGCACCAATAGATAAAGATACAACGGCAAATCGGGTATCAATAAGGGGAATTGACGAGGTTCAGGAATGAGTTTGGATTGGATTGTCCCGGCGGATCGTATACAGCAACTGCCACCTTACGTATTTGCGCGGTTAGATGAACTCAAGGCGAAGGCGCGGGAACAAGGACTGGATTTAATTGACTTGGGGATGGGAAACCCCGATGGCGCCACGCCGCAACCAGTTGTGGAAGCGGCGATCGCTGCTTTGCAAAATCCCGCCAATCACGGTTATCCGCCGTTTGAAGGTACTGCTAGTTTCCGCGCCTGCATAACCAATTGGTATCATCGTCGCTATGGAGTGGTTCTCGATCCAGATAGCGAAGCTTTGCCGCTACTTGGTTCTAAAGAAGGATTGACACATTTAGCGATCGCCTACATCAACCCCGGCGATTTAGTTTTAGTTCCTTCTCCCGCTTATCCCGCGCATTTTCGGGGACCGGCGATCGCTGGGGGAAAAGTCCACAGCTTAATTCTCAAACCGGAAAATGACTGGTTGATTGATTTAGGGGCAATTCCGGATGAAGTTGCTCAAAGCGCTAAAATGCTTTATTTCAATTATCCCAGCAATCCTACCGCTGCGACTGCCCCTCGCGAATTCTTTGAAGAAATCGTCGCCTTCGCCCGCAAACACGAAATTCTCTTAGTGCATGATTTATGTTACGCTGAGTTGGCTTTTGACGGCTATCAACCAACAAGTTTGTTAGAAATCCCCGGCGCGAAAGAAATTGGTGTTGAGTTTCACACCCTTTCCAAAACCTATAATATGGCTGGTTGGCGCGTGGGTTTTGTGGTTGGGAATCGCCATGTAATTCAAGGTTTGCGGACTCTGAAAACCAATTTGGATTATGGCATTTTTGCCGCTTTGCAAACCGCGGCGGAAACGGCTTTGCAATTGCCAGATGTGTATTTGCATGAAGTGCAGCAACGCTATCGTACCCGCCGGGATTTTCTCATTCAAGAGTTAGGGCAGTTGGGTTGGAATATTCCCAAAACCAAGGCGACGATGTATCTGTGGGTTCCATGTCCTGAGGGTATCGGTTCAACGGATTTTGCCCTGAATGTATTGCAGCAAACTGGCGTAGTGGTAACGCCGGGGAATGCTTTTGGAATTGCTGGTGAAGGGTATGTGCGGATTAGTTTGATTGCGGAGTGCGATCGCTTGGGTGAAGCTATGCGGCGCTTTCAACAAGCTGGTATTCGCTATCAAAGCGAAGCTGTCGTCTCCTGATAATAACCCCATGCCAGCTAAAGACATCTACCACGATGCTGTAAAAAATGCTCTAATTAAAGACGGGTGGCTCATAATTGCTGACCCTTACATCATTAAATATGAAGACGCTGAACTGTATGCTGATTTAGCTGCCGAAAAACCGATCGCCGCACAACGCCAAGGGCAAAAAATTGTTGTAGAGATTAAAAGCTTTGTTGGTAAATCTCAAATGTACGACTTTCACAATGCCCTTGGGCAGTACATTGTCTATCGCAACCTCATCAAACTTACAGAACCTGAATATAATTTGTACCTTGCAATCGACGACATTGTTTACTCAAATTTCTTTCAACGTCTGTCAATTCAAGTCATCACCCGCGAAAATAACCTTAAATTAATTATCGTAGACACCCAGCAAAAGCAAATCGAGCAATGGATACACTAACTCACTATCGCAATACTATCCAAAAAAACCTTAAGAGATATTATGAAACGATTAATTCTCAAACTACTAACACCAGTGCAGAAACTACAATCAGCGATCGCTTCATCCTAGACGAAAAACGCGATCAATATCTTTGGCTTCGTTGCGGTTGGGATGGCAAAAAACGAGTCCAACACATCGTCTTATACCTTCAGATACAAAACGAGAAAATCTGGGTTGAAGAAGACAGCACCGACTTGGCGATCGTAGATGACCTCTTGGCAGCAGGTATCCCCAAAACTGATATTATTTTAGGCTTCCATCACCCTAGTAAACGAGCATTCACCGAATTTGCGATCGCGTAGGGACATATATGTACTGAAATTAGCTTACTCCCTTCCCGCCAGAAGAATACCTAATTTAACGAACCGCAAAGACGCTTTCGCGTTGGCGAACGCGAGTGCGTCTCGCAGACAAGCCTCTCGCACAGAAGCGTCTCGAAGAGAAGAAAACGTTCGCGTTGGCGAACGCGAGTGCGTGTCGCAGACAAGCCTCTCGCACAGAAGCGTCTCCGACAGGAGAAGGAAGAAGAAAAAGAAGATAGGTAATCTTAGAGCGGGAAGGGAGTATTTACAGACCGAAGGCGATAATTCTGTACTGATTTTTAGAAAAATTAGCGATTTTCAATTTGCATTTAACCAATTCTGATGTTGCGATCGCGCCTTTGAAGCTATGCGGCGCTTTCAACAAGCTGGTATTCGCGCTTCAAAGCGAAGCCGTTGTCTCTGCTTCAGAATAAAAATAGCTAGGACTTACGCACTTTACAAATACGTCATTGTGTGCATTAACGATACTGCACCAAGCAGGGCTGTTGCATACTAGTCAGAATCAGTTTCTCTCCCAAAACTGCATAAGTTGCTTTTGCTAAAATTTATATAAGAATACAGTTTCTCTCCCAAAACTGCATAAGTTGCTTTTGCTAACACTTATATAAGAATTCAGAAGGAAAGCTCTCCCAGCTTAACTTCCGTTAGATAAACATGTAGGACTTAATGCATAATTAGATTTTTGTCAATGCGTAAGTCCTAATAGCTAGCCCTGAGAGAAATATAATTGATGCAAACCTCCTGTGCCGCAATTCCAAATTTGATTCTTTCTGGCTTTCATGCGCTTTCCGAACCACTAAGGATTAGCGTGTTAGAACTGCTGCGACCGCAAGAAATGTGTGTGTGTGACTTGTGCGATGCTTTGAAGGTAAGTCAGTCGAAACTGTCTTTTCACCTCAAAACTCTCAAAGAAGCAGGTTTGCTTAACTCTCGCCAGGAAGGACGCTGGATTTATTACAGTTTGAATGTTGCCCAATTTGCCCTTTTGGAGGAATATTTAGCAGATTTTCGCCGTTTAAGTGTAATTCCCTCTCAGCGTCGCTGCTGCGATTAGCAATTTAAACAGATGAAAATGTGATTCCCCATGCCAACAGACACATGCCTCATACCATTTGACTTTACAGCATTTTTGATGTATTAGAACCACAACCATGCGTAGGGGCATTCATCTTGCTGTGCCCCTGCAATGTGGTCTATTTACAAGGTAAACTCCTGTAAGGTTGATACATATGGGCAAATTGAGGCTCTTGAAGCAGCGAGAGTAAGCCTCTCTCCTTGTAGGAGAGATCTCATATCTGTATTGCACCGAATTGCAAACCGCTATCTATACATTTAAGCATTATTGTTTTTAGTGAAAATACTTAAAATCTTACTGTTGTAGTGGAAGTGTAGACGTGTAGGGACTTGTAAGACAATTGCAAAACCCGCTATCACAGCACAGTACAGATGCTTGCTTTAGCCAGATAGTACCTGCTCCTACTTACCAAGACAGAGCAAAATGCATCAATTTTTTTTGATGCGATTGCCAAAAATCTAGTACTATATATTTAACCAATCAAGTTTTCTTGAAATGATATAGATATACCTTGAAACTAAACCAAAGGGTGATGTCAAGGAATGCAACGGCAAAGAAAGAAATTGGCGATCGTTTTTGGGATGTTAATGGCGACAAGTTACACAGCGATATTCAACACATCCACCGAAACTCAGCAGCCGTAGAAGGTAACGCAGACGTTGTATGAAGTCGTTTGTAAATAAATCTCAATAGAAGCGTGAGGGGAAACGCATAAGGAATTGATACCGCTGCTTCAGTTCTTTATTTTTCCACGTTACGATTTCTGGAAATAAATTTATTGAGGTAAGTTTTGTGGAATATGTTGCGAAGAAAACTGCGAGAAAACGCCTTTCTTTTCTTGACCGCTTTCTAACATTGTGGATATTTCTAGCAATGGCGGTTGGAGTCTGCTTGGGATATTTCTTCCCCGGAATAGAAGCATTTATTAATCAGTTCCAAGTCGGAACGACCAATATACCGATTGCTATTGGCTTAATTTTGATGATGTATCCGCCCTTAGCAAAGGTGCGATATGAAGAGTTAGGCGATGTATTTCGTAACGGCAAAATTCTCGGTTTATCGTTATTGCAGAATTGGCTAGTTGGTCCGGTTTTCATGTTTATACTTGCCATCGTCTTTTTACGTGACAAACCCGAATATATGGCTGGCTTAATCATGATTGGATTAGCCCGTTGTATTGCGATGGTGATTGTATGGAGTGAACTTGCTAAAGGAGACACTGAATATACAGCCGGACTCGTTGCTTTCAATAGTATTTTTCAAGTTCTCTTTTACAGTGTTTATGCTAGGTTCTTCCTTTCTGTTTTGCCACCTTTATTTTGCTTAAAAGGCAGTGTTGTTAATGTTAGTATTGGGGAAATTGCTACCAGCGTTTTTATATATTTAGGTATTCCCTTTCTTGCTGGCTTTATCACTCGTGTTCTTTTGGTGAAAGCCAAAGGTAAGCCGTGGTATCACAATGAATTTATTCCAAAAATTAGTCCAATCACTCTAATTGCCTTATTATTTACTATCGTGGTGATGTTTAGCTTAAAGGGCAATTTAATTGTTCAAATTCCTATTGATGTTGTGCGAATTGCGATTCCGCTAATCGTTTACTTCGTGCTAATGTTCTTGAGTAGTTTTTACATGGCGTGGAGAATCAAAGCCGATTACGCAAAAGCCGCAAGTTTGGCTTTTACAGCGGCTGGTAATAATTTTGAGTTAGCGATCGCTGTTGCTATTGCCGTGTTTGGAATTAACTCCGGTGCTGCTTTTGCGGCTGTAATTGGACCCTTGGTAGAGGTTCCGGTATTAATTGCTTTAGTTAGTGTGGCTTTCTGGATAAAAAGGCGTTTTTTCCAGGTATCGTCACCAGAAGCTTTGTAGTTAATTAATTTTTCTCGCTTTATGACACTCAATCTAGCAATAAATAACAACATCATGAAACGAGTAATGTTTGTTTGCAAGAAGAATTCTCGCCGTTCTCAAATGGCGGAAGGATTTGCACGCACATTAGGAGAAGGCAAGATATCTGTTAACAGTTCCGGATTGGAAGCAAGTCATGTAGATCCCAAAACTGTTGATATTATGTCAGAAATTGGCATTGATATCAGCAATCAGACTTCTAAGCCTTTAAGCGATTTTAATTCTGAAGATTTCGATGCGGTGATTTCTTTGTGTGGCTGTGGCGTGAATTTACCCCAAGCGTGGTTGTTAAGAGAAGTTTTTGAAGATTGGCAATTAGACGATCCAGAAGGACAACCAATAGAAATTTTTCGCCGCGTTCGTAATGAAGTGAAAGAGCGGGTAGTCAAGTTAATAGAATCACTAAGTTAAATAGTTTTCTGTTATCCCAAATACAGTTTTAAATCAACTTACCTCTTTAGCCCGCGCAGGTAAGCTCTGTTTGTGTAGCCGCGACTTCTAGTCGCCAGGGCTTGGATATTGGCAAATAATCATACAATTGGTTTTATGTCTATAGTAGGATGCCATTTTTAAGCAGATAAGGCTAAGGTGTAAAATTAAGCCAATTTCTCTGATTCCTTGATCTGTTGTGATTAATCAAAATTCTGAAAACCTTCTAAACCCTCAAGTTGAAAAAGCATCGGATGAGGGCTATAAATTTAGCTGGTTTGATTGGTTTTGTTTATGGTATCCTCCAGGCTGGCTGATTTTATTCAATCGCCATTGGCAGCATTATCATAAAGATCCAGATGGTTGGAATTGGCTGGAGTATGTATTATTCTTGATTCCTGGCGGATTTTATCTAGCGCTACTGATTCGTTGGTTGCGTCTTGGATGTCGTTCACCGCGTGGTGAAGTTGGTGAATTTGATCCAAAGTATCAACTAGCTTTTGGAGAAGAGATTCTTACTCCAATTGTTAAATATTATTTTCGTGGTGAGTTACAACAAATTGAAAATTTGCCGCAAACAGGACCAATGATTGTGGCTATGAATCATGCAGGAATGTCTTTTCCGTGGGATTTTTTAAGCTTGGGTTATTTATTAAGTAAAACACGCGAATGGGTGGTGCAACCTTTAGCAGGTGTATCCTTGTTTGAGCATCTTTGGATGATTTGGTGGTTACCGCCTGGATGGTCAAAAGTTTTGGGTGGCGTGAGAGCAGAAAAAGATGATTTTGAAGCTGCCGTGGAAGAGCGTAAAATTATTTTATACGCGCCAGAAGGGCTACGCGGACCGCAGAAAGGTTGGAGAAGACGCTATCAGTTGGAAAAGTTTGATTTGAGTTTTATTCAGTTAAGCGATCGCTATCAAATTCCGATTCTCCCAGTAGTCTGCATTGGTAGCGAAAATTTACATCCTTTCGCCGTAAACTTCCGAAAACTGCAAAGACTAATAAAATTACCATTTTTGCCTTTATCGCCTTTGATGATATTCTTAATTATCTTTCCATCAATGGGAGTTTGGGCGAATAAAACTCGTTTGCGTTACTTTATTCAACCTTTGTATACCACCGGAGTTGATAGCGATAAAGTTAATAGAGCAGTGGCTTACCAAAAAGCACAACAATTGAGAGAAAAGCTGCAAAGTCAGATTAACAAGCTTCGGTAATTCAGATTAAAACCTCTCTCCTACGAAGCGAGAGGCTTTGATTCCCCCTTCCCTACTAGGGAAGGGGGCTAGGGGGTTAGGTTTCGCGCTATACTTCAACCATTCCCAATTCCAAAACGATAACCTTTACCGTAGACGGTGTGAATTAATTGCGTTTCACCAGCAACCTCAATCTTACGACGCAATAGGCGAATTAATGCTGCTATCACATTGCTGCTGGGTTGTTCGTCATCTGACCACAAATGTTGCATAATTTGCTTGTGAGTCAGCAACTGTCCGGTGTTTTCCATGAAGTATTGCAACAGTTGACTTTCTTTGTCCGATAGTTCAATTATGCGTCCTTGGCGATAGGCTACTTGGTTTTCGCTATCGAGTTCTAAATCAGCTACAGTCAGGCGTCCTGTGGGTGTGATGTGAGCCTCCGCACCTGAACGACGCAACAAAGCACGCACTCGTGCTAGTAACTCCCGCAATTCAAACGGTTTAACTAAATAGTCGTCCGCACCAGCATCTAAACCTTCTACTCGGTCATCTAAAGTATCTTTAGCGGTGAGAAACAGCACAGGTGTGATTTTACCACTGCGTCGCAACTCCTGACAAATTTCTAACCCGGTTTTTCCAGGTAGCATCCAATCTAAAATCAGTAGGTCATAATTGCCAACTTCTGCAAGTTGGCTGCCACTTGCCCCATCATAAACTGCATCCACCCTGTAACCCTCACGAGTTAACACGCGACTTAAGGGATCAGTTAGTTCAACTTCATCGTCAACCAATAAAATTCTCATGATGCTTTTGGTAAGCAATAGAGATATTCTCAATAGTAATGAATCGCATTAGATACCAAGAAAAAAAATGCTTACTGTTGCTTTGCCAAAAGGGGAACTACTCAAAAATAGCATCCACCTGTTGCAATCTGTGGGATTAGATTTTAGTGCTTTTTTGGATTCAGGAACCCGCCAACTTCAGATTCCCGACACTACCGGCAAAGCAAAAGCGCTGCTGGTAAGGGCGCAGGATGTGCCTGTTTATGTAGAATATGGTCAGGCGCAATTCGGTATTGTTGGTTACGATGTGTTGCAGGAGAAAAAGCCGCAAGTTGCTCACTTAGTTGATTTGCAGTTTGGGTATTGTCGCATGTCTGTGGCGGTAAAAGCATCTAGTCCTTACCGTTCGGCATTGGAATTGCCCCTTGATGGTAGAGTAGCATCGAAGTATGTGAATTGCGCTCGTGAATATTTCCAAAGTTTGGATTTACCCGTGGAAATTGTGCCGCTCTATGGTTCAGTGGAATTAGGACCGATTACAGGAATGTCAGAGGCGATCGTTGATTTAGTTTCCTCTGGGCGGACTTTGCGCGAAAATGGTTTGATAGAGATTGCTACATTGTATGAAAGCACGGCGCGGTTAATTGCCCATCCGCTAAGTTATCGGCTGAACAGGGATAATTTGAGTGATTGGATTGGGAAAGTGCGATCGCAGATTCTTTCTACAGTCTAGATTTGGGTGAAACTTATGTGTGCGTGGAATGCAGCGGATTATCACCAAAATTCTGGCGTTGTAGCAAAGATAGGCGCAGAATATTTTTATCTTATTTACTCCGCGCACTTCCCACCCAGATTCAGATATTAAATGCGATCGCTGACAAAGAAATTATTTTACAGCGTTTTTCATATGTTTGAACCACAACCATGCGTAGGGGCATTCATCTTGCTGTGCCCCTACAATGCGGTCTATTTACCTGAAAATCGCTATAAACGTGACGAAAAGCCGTCTGACGTTGCTAAGAAAAGTTAAATTTTTTATTTAGAAATACTATAATTGCTCTGGTAAAGCCGCTGAAATTATCTCTATTTCTTGCATTTGCTCTGATTGAGCCAGTTTCGTGATATAATCATCGCCCCATTCACGCATCAATAACAAAATTGGCTCAAGACTTCGACCAAACTCCGTCAATGAGTATTCCACCTTGGGAGGAACCTCAGCATAAACAGTGCGCTTCACCACTCCATCGCGCTCCAGTTCCCGCAACTGTAGTGTCAGCATTCGCTGGGTACAACCTTTAACCATTCGCTGAAGTTCATTGAAGCGTTTCGTTCCCTCCAAGAGGTGAAATAGGATAACTCCCTTCCATCGTCCGCCGATCACATCAAGGGTTGCTTCCACAGAACAACCATATCGGCAATCATACTGCCTGTTTTTCATAGCTCATCTGCACAGGATAAATTTTGATACTACTGCACAAAAATGTGCGTACTTGGCAAGATTTAAGATAGTTCACATAATCAAAGTATAGTTCTTAAGCACTGCTTTCTTCCTAGCGAGATAGAGCGCGAAGGCTCTCAATTGAGCTTTCAGTAAGGGATTTGCAAGTTTCTTAGTTTCTGGTTTCGGGTCATATCGATCCGTTATTTTGTGCTGCCATTACCGCAGATTGTACACATTAATCAATTTAGAGGAAATATGAAAGCGATCGCCCTTTATCAATATCGACCAGCCACCGATCCTGACTGTTTTACTGAGGTTGATATCGAGCAGCCTAAACCCGGTGCGAGAGATTTACTCGTCAGAGTCAAGGCAATATCAGTCAACCCAGTCGATTATAAAGTCAGAGCATCTGCTAAAGAAAAGCTATCCACACCTCGGATTCTTGGTTGGGATGCAGCTGGGATTGTGGAAGAAGTTGGAAATGAGGTATCCCTCTTCAAACCTGGAGATGAGGTTTACTACGCGGGTAGTATCACTCGTCCGGGATGTAACAGTGAATTTCACTTGGTGGATGAGCGCATTGTCGGTAAAAAGCCTTCTATATTGTCATTTGAGGCAGCAGCAGCACTCCCCTTGACAGCGATTACCGCTTGGGAAGCATTGTTTGAAAGACTCGGTATCGAGCCACGAAAAACCTCAAGCAATCAAGCTAGTAAAATTTTGATTATTGGTGGTGCTGGCGGAGTTGGCTCAATTGCGATTCAACTGGCAAAACAAGTGGCTGGGTTACAAGTTATTGCAACTGCATCTCGGCAAGAGTCCATTAATTGGTGTATGAAGATGAAAGCCGATTACTGCATCAATCACCATGAGAAATTCACAACGGAACTTGAGAAAATAGGCATTTCCCAAGTGGATTATATCCTTTGCTTGAGTAACACAGATAGTCACTGGCAAAACATGGCAGATGTGATTAAGCCGCAAGGGAAAATTTGCTCGATTGTGGAGACGGATCATCCTCTAGATATGAACTTAATCAAAAACAAGAGTGTTACCTTTGTTTGGGAGTTGATGTTCACAAAATCAATGTATGAGACAAAGGATATGCAATCCCAGCATGAATTGCTCAACAAAGTTGCCGAACTCGTTGAGCAGGAAGTTTTGCAAAGCACGATGACGGAAAATCCCGGCTCACTGAATACTATAAATCTAGCGAAAGCTCATGCCAGACTCGAATCTGGACAAATGATTGGAAAGTTAGTTCTTTCTAATTGAACTTTGGTAAAATTCTAATTATTAGCAAATTTACTCACCTTACAGCGTTTTTCATATGTTTAAACCACAACCATGCGTAGGGGCACAGCACAGAATAGCCGCTACAATGTGGTCTATTTACCTGAAAATGGCTGTAATATAAGGATGTCATCAAAATGACGACGGAAATTCTTGGTTATATCTATGGCTAAGCTTTCGCTCATATAATTGGCATCTTTTTATATTCGAGTAAAACCCGTCAAACTCTGATGCGGAAAGTTAAAATTCTCAATAATAAAGAGCTTTTTTAAGCACTGTTAGCGATTAGTTGTCAAGCATTTCATCAATGTCAAAACTTATAACCCGGTCAGAACAAGAGTAACTTCATGCCGCGCACGACCTATGCATATCCCTTTGAATGGAAAGTATTTGAGTTGGCTAATAAACTTTCCGCTATTTTAACTGGTGAATGCCGCACGTTCTTACTTATTTTCCCGAAAGATGGTGTCGCCCAAAATTTGACTTTTGAAGTTTTTGGCACATCTTGGTACGATTTTACTAAGAAATTGGAGAATGCCAGCAAACCATATCTTTTCTACGATCCTTTTGATTTTCCCGAATACGCTTTTCTGAGTTGGTATATGATTGAAAAATCGACAATAAAGCGGCTTATAGGTCAACCTTTACAGGAATTAGATTTTGTAAGTCGTCATTCAAATACTTTTACTCATGGACAAACATTACAGTCAATGAGCTTCTACCCAGTCTCTTGGAAAGTTATTTTCTACAGACTCATAGACAGAGCTTGTTTAAAGGTGGCAGCATTTTTAAAGTGAATTTCCGGTTTATCAACCAAAGCTAAGTCAATTAATTCTGCCAATCTTTTCGGAATCGAGGTGTAATATCGTGTCCGGTTAAAGACTTATCATGGTTGTCCGCAGCGAGCGGTGCCGACTTGAGGAAAGGAGCGTGTTTCCGTTGTGGCACATAGCTACGTGGAAAGAGGCTTTTAAGGTTTTTACACTCATGTCAGGAACAATAACTAATCAAGCGGACACAAACACGCTTTGTGAACGCAAATTGGTATTCATCGAACGTGCAGTAGCAGTTGTAGAAGCGTAAGCTAGATGAGACACAATATCATATACTGACTCCAGTGCCGACTCAATCGAACCTTGTAACCATGCTG
>CAXTNZ010000195.1:0-14302 GCA_964245695.1 uncultured bacterium
GACAAACAACAATTGACCATTGACTGTTGACTGTTGACTATTGACTATTGACTCTTGACTAACACTGTTAAATTTATAGCCATTCGTCAGAACCAAAGTACACTAGTAAAATCTAACGGACTGCTTTGGTGCAATACCGCTATATGTCTTGGAAAATAGATCGTGGACTATTTAAATATGATTTGATAGATCATCACGCAGTTTTGTGTGTTTCAGTGGATGCGGATGTGAAAGATATCCGCAAACGCTATCTGAACATCGCCCGTCGTCTGCACCCTGATAGTAATGCTACCGCTAGCGCTGCTCAGAAACAGCAGAAGAGCGAATTGTTATCAAAGTTGGTTAATCCGGCTTACGAAAAACTTTCAACTGAACGCAGTCGCGCTGAATACATGGTGGTTTTGTCGCAAATGGGCAAACGCTTGGTACTTGAATCGGCTTCGGTGCAACTTGACACCGACTTGGCTAGGCAGTTAGCTAGTGTAGCAAATATCGAGCACGCATACAAAAGTGCGATCGCACTTATTGCGGAAACTCAATATGACTCTTTAGAGAAAATACTACAAATCATTGCCGATGTCAGTGAGTTGAATTTGGTTTATTTAATGCGAACTGCTGGTAAATCATTTGCAGCGTCCCAACAAGCAACTCAAAGCAAAACTAACTCCAGTACACCTACCCCAAATAAAGCCACAAATACAGCTTCTCCTGCGCCGACAGCGCCACCAAAAGAAGAATCGGTGGCGATTCAGTATTTGCGTCGCGCCCAAGAATTGCTTTCTAAAAATCAATTGGTACAAGCTAGGGTAGAATTGCAAGATGCCCTAAAATTAGAGCCTAATAATAGTCGCTGCCATAGCTTGATCGGAGTGGTGTATTTGAAGCAAAATCAAAGCACAATGGCAAAGGTTCACTTTGACCGCGCTCTGCAACTAGACCCCAATGATGAAATGGCATTGAAGGGTAAACGCGTACTAGAACAGGCTTTGGGACAAAAACCAGGTTCTTCTAAAGTGACTTCGTCCTCTAATGGGGGTAAGCCATCAGATAAATCTGGGAGTGGCGGTTTATTTGGCGGTTTGTTTGGTGGGAAGAAAAAATAATGGTGTATCAACCAGCAGCGGGTGCAAGGGATTTATTACCCTTAGATGTAGCTCAAAAACGCTGGATTGAAGATAGGTTACAACAAGTGTTTCACCGTTGGGGATATCACCGGATTATCACCTCAACTTTAGAACGCATGGATACTCTAATGGCGGGAGAAGCAATTGAACGCCGAGGAGTGATTCAACTGCAAAATTCCGAAGATGAAGAATTAGGCTTGCGTCCAGAACTAACAGCCTCGATTGCTCGCACCGCCGTTACGCGCATGGCTGGTGTTACTTATCCGCAACGGTTGTATTATAATGCCAATGTGTTCCGTCGCACCACAGAAAGTCGGCATAATCGCCAGCAAGAATTTTATCAAGCTGGGGTAGAGTTGCTCGGTGGTGGGGGATTGTTAGGAAATGCAGAAGTGCTGCTATTAGTGGCTGATTGTCTGCAAGCACTTTCGATTTCACATTGGCATTTAATTTTAGGCGAAGCGGGAATCACGCGATCGCTTTTATCGGCTTTTCCCCCAAATCTACAAGCTACAGTCAGAAGTGCGATCGCTAATTTAGATCGTATTGCTCTCGACAGTTTACCCTTGAGCGATGAACTCAAAGAACGCGCCAAAATTATGTTAGATTTGCGCGGAAACCCAGCCGATGTCTTGGAACTCGTCAGTAATTTTGGTTTAGACACCCAACAGCAAGCAGCAGTAAATCATCTCAAATCCCTGGTAGAATTACTAGAATCCAAAGGGGATTTCCCGTTAATTCTTGACCTCAGCCTGATCCAAACCATAGATTATTACACCGGCATCGTCTTTGAAGTTGTCAGTGATACCGAGACGCAAGCGCAAGTTTTAGGGCGGGGTGGTCGCTACGACCAGCTTTTGGGACTATATCATCCCCAAAAAGAAAACATTCCCGGCATTGGCTTTGCACTCAATATCGAAAATTTATACCAAGTTTTGTTATTAAAGCAGTATTTGCCGCAAGCAACCGCAGCCAGCAACTGCTTGGTAGTACCGGAGACAGCTAATGTTTACGCTGCGGCATTTGCCTACGCCCAAAAACTCCGAGATTCTAGCGATTTAATGCGGGTAGAAATAGACTTGGGGGAACGAGATGCAGATTCAATTCGGGAATATGTACGCGATCGCGGTATTGCCCAAATTGTTTGGATTAAAGCTGACGGATCGCCGATGATTGAGTCAATAGTCAAGAGTCAATAGTCAATAGTCAATAGTCAATGGTCAATGGTCAATGGTCAATAGTCAATAGTCAATGGTCAATAGTCAGTAGAGACGCGATTAATCGCGTCTGTACAATAGTCAATAGTCAATGGTCAATGGTCAATGGTCAATGGTCAATGGTCAATGGTCAATAGTCAAGGGTGAAGTTCAAAAAACATTTCACTATAAACTGATGATTGAGTCCAGGTTCAAGGGTCAAAAAACATTTGACTACGGACTATGGACTATTGACTATAAACTAATGATTAAGTATTGTTGCTAGGCTATAAATAGCTGGTTCAATACAGCTATGAGTGATCCAAGAGGGGAACTATGCCGCATACAATTGTTACTAATGTCTGTGAAGGTGTCGCAGATTGCGTAGATGCTTGTCCAGTAGCTTGCATTCATCCAGGACCTGGCAAAAACACCAAGGGAACTGATTGGTACTGGATTGACTTTGCCACATGCATCGATTGTGGTATCTGTATTCAAGTATGCCCGGTGCAAGATGCGATCGTTCCGGAAGAAAGACCGGATTTACAAAAAACTCCATAATAGTCATTAGTCATTAGTCATTTGTTGACTCTTGACTCTTGACTCTTGACTCTTGACTCTTGACTTTTGACCAATGACTAATGATTATTTACTAGAAGTTCAAAATGTCCACGCTGGATATATTAAAGACGTGGATATTTTGCAAGGTATAAATTTTCGGGTGGAACCGGGGGAATTGGTAACAGTGATTGGTCCCAACGGTGCTGGTAAATCCACGTTGGCGAAAACGATTTTTGGACTTTTGACTCCGCATACAGGCACAATTACCTTCAAACGTGAAAATATCGCCGGACTAAAGTCTAATCAAATCGTTCAGCGGGGAATGTGCTACGTACCGCAAATCGCCAACGTTTTCCCCTCCCTCACCGTCGAAGAAAATTTAGAAATGGGTGCTTTTGTCCGCAACGTTGCTTTAAAGCCGTTGAAAGATAAAATATTTAGCATGTTTCCTAGATTAAGCGATCGCCGTCGTCAACGTGCCGGCACCCTTTCTGGTGGGGAACGCCAAATGCTGGCTATGGGTAAAGCTTTGATGTTAGAACCGAGTTTGCTGCTATTAGATGAACCTTCAGCGGCTTTATCTCCGATTCTGGTAACGCAAGTATTCGACCAGATAAAACAAATTAATCAAAGTGGTACAGCGATCGTATTAGTAGAGCAAAATGCTCGTAAAGCTTTAGAAATGGCTGATCGCGGTTACGTTTTAGAATCTGGACGCGATGCTATCTCTGGTGCCGGTCGAGACTTGTTGAACGATCCTAAAGTCGGTGAATTGTATCTTGGTGCCGGGAAAAGGCATTAGGGAGATGGGGGAGCCAGTTGATTAAGTTTTGTAAAGAAAAAGCGGGTTTGGCATAAAACTCGCACTTCTAAAGCTGAGAAGTATACAGAAGTTACTTTAACTTTCAGCAATTGTAGTTTACTGAAAACTGGTGCAACTGCTACAAAGTGGTGAGGGGAGTGCAATGTTTAAGATGAGTATTCGTTTGGGCTGGTTTTTAGGAATTGCGACATGCAGTGCGATCGCTTTGTCTCCTAATTCTGCTTCTGCCCAAATTACCCCAGATAGCACTCTCCCGAATAATTCCATCGTTACACCAGATGGCAGCACCCTCAATATCACAGGAGGAACTCAAGCTGGTGGTAACTTGTTCCACAGCTTTGGGGAGTTTTCTGTTCCGAATGGCAGCACTGCTTTCTTCAATAATGCTGCGGATATTCAGAATATCATCAGCCGCGTAACGGGTAGGTCAGTCTCTAACATTGATGGGATAATCCGTGCTAACGGTACAGCCAACCTGTTTCTAATTAATCCCAATGGAATTGTATTTGGTGCAAATGCCCGCTTAAATGTTGGGGGTTCGTTTGTGGCGAGTACGGCGAGTAGTTTGAAGTTTGCAGATGACATAGAGTTTACCGCTACTGTTCCACAAACTGCTCCCTTGCTGACTGTGAGTGTTCCTATTGGTTTGCAGTTTAGGGGGAATCCAGGAAGCGTTCAAAATCAATCTGTGGCACGTGATAGTAATGGTGAAACCATTGGTTTACAAGTCCAACTAGGTAAAACGTTAGTGCTCGTAGGCGGAAATGTTGTGTTCGATGGCGGTTCGGTGCAGGCTGCAAACGGTCGGGTTGAGTTGGCAGCACTAGCAGGACAGGGAGCGGTAGGGCTTTTGGTAAATGGCAACAATATGTCCTTAAGTGTGCCACAGGACGTAGCGAGAGCAGATGTATCCCTGAACAATGCTGCTAAAGTCGATGTGACTGATAAAGGTCAGGGTAATATAAGAATCACCGCTGACAACATCAGTATTTTGGGAGGAAGTAGGATAAATGCTGGCATTGGGAAAGGATTGACGGCAGAAAGCTCTCGACCAGGAGATATTACGCTCAATGCCACAGGGTCTGTGACAATTAATCAGGTAAGCCAACTTGCCAATGTGGTTGCTAGCGATGCTAGCGGTAATGCAGGTGACATAAATATTAAGGCTGAAAATATTTCCGTCATTGATATGGCTAAATATCCGGCACTAGATTCTAGTAACCAAGGACAGGGAAGTGGCGGAAACGTATTACTTGAAGCTAATGACTCGATTTCTTTGATTGGGCAGAATCAACCAGAAAACGATAAGACGATTTCTAGCCGCAGCACCGACTACGGACTGGACGCTGGAAATATATCATTCAAAGCCAATGGTTCTATTTACATAGAAAATGCTTATTTTGACGCCATAAGCAGAAGCAGTAGAGGGGGAAATGCGGGAAATATATTACTGCTAGGTAATGAATCTGTGTCCATAGTAAACAATACTGCGCTAGTTGCTTCAACTTACTATGAGAAAGGAAATGCTGGAAACATCATAGTACAATCCTCTGGTTCTGTATATTTGCAAACTAGTATGCTTGCCGCTAACGTCGGCACAGACTCAAATTCCCCCGCGACACAAAGCAAGGCTGGTAATATCAGAATACTCGGGCGGTCTGTGTCTATTACTGATGGGGCTGTAGTCACAAGTAGAGCGTTCATAGGAAACTCCAGCAATATTGAGATTAATGCTCAAGAATTTGTAGAACTTTCAGGCATCGGTCCATTCCCACGCCCTGAGGGTTATCGTCCACAAAACCTAATATATAGTCAGTTGACGACGAGCGGTGAGGAAAGAGCCTCTAGTCCGAGTGGTGACATCAGCATTACTACTGGTACTTTACGTCTATCAGATGGAGCAAATATCAGGGCTGATAGTGGAAGCACTTTCAGGGGCGGTAATATCACTGTTAATGCCAAGGTAGTTGAACTAACTGGTGGCGGACAACTGAGCACCACTGCCTCAAGCAGTGGCGATGCAGGTAAAATCACTTTCAACGTTACTGATAGGATCACCATCAATGGCAGTAACCCCAGGTATGATGAGTTTAATGAAGTAACTAAAATTTACGAGCCGGAGACAGAGTTCATTCGTGGTCCTATTAACCGTGCTAGCGGGATATTTGCTAATACATCTGGGGGTTTCACATCTCAGGGCGGAGATTTGAAGATTACTGCTGGGCGATTGCTTGTCTCTGACGGAGGACGGGTATCCGCTGAAAGTGAAGCTGCTGGAACTGCCGGAAGCTTGACAATAAAAACAGGGCAATTACAACTCAAAGATCGAGCGGGTATCACTGTAAGCGCTCCTTATGGGCAGGCAGGTAACTTGGAAATCACAGCTAAGTCTATTCTTTTGGAAAACCTTGGGCAACTTATAGCTGTAACAGCCGTTGGGGAAAAGGGCGGAAATATATCGCTACAGGATTTTGACTTATTAGTGATGCGTCAAAACAGTTTGATATCAGCCTCAGCTATCAATAACGCCAATGGCGGCAACATCACCATAAATGCTCCTAATGGCTTCATTGTTTCCGGAGCAAGGGAAAATAGCGACATCACCGCTAATGCTTACACTGGCATTGGCGGGAGAGTAGATATTAAAGCTTTTGGCATCTTTGGTATTCAACCTCGTCCCCGCCAAACCGAGATGAGCGACATCACAGCTAGTTCCGAATTGGGAGTCAATGGTGTGGTAACTGTCAACACCCCAGATATAGACCCCAATCGTGGCTTAGTCAACTTGCCAACCGTACCACTTGACACCGAAGTGTCCCAAGTCTGTCAACCACGTTCAGCAGAAAATCAAAGCAGTTTTGTCATTACTGGACGTGGTGGCTTACCCCCCAACCCTAGAACCGATCTTCTCAGCGGTGACGCAGTTCAAGTAGATTGGGTAACGCTTAACCCAAACAGTAACAACCGTACTCCAACTGTTATAAAAAATCCCACTGCGACTCCACCACAACCTATTATTGAGGCTACTGGGTGGGTGCGAAACGAAAACGGGGAGGTGGTTTTAACAGCCAATCCGTCCACAGTTACCCCTCATAGTCCTTGGATAACCCCTGCATCTTGCAATACTAAAACGTAAGTATCCGAATCTAGGCAATATCTTGCTCAACTCCGGTACGACCAGACAAGATAGCTGCGATCGCATTAAATCTAACCGCAGCGTTACAAATTACAGCATTTTTCCTGCAATTTGAACCAGATCTTTCGTAGGGGCATAGCAATGCTATGCCCCTACAGCGTGGTCTATTTACCTGAAAATAGCTGTATTTCGGCACTTGGCATCAGCAAGGAAGTGAGTTTGCAGAATATCACAGCAACCCTTGCATTGCCCCAAATGACGAATGACTGAAAATTAAATGACTCTTAAACCGTGTAAGAGGGTACTCTCGCATCCTAGTTGATTCTGATATGTTCCTGGCAACAACCAAACTGTTGTCAGGTAGATTCATGAATCGAATTAATAGATTTGTCGGGCGTCGTCATATCTTAAAGCTTGCTGGTGTGGCAGGCTTTGGTATTGCTACTTATAGCATACTTTGGGACACACAGCAAGCTCTTAGTTCACAAACTATAGTTGCTGATGTTCATCCAGTAAACCCCAATCCAGTCAGTCCTGATGTAGCTTTAAGGCGATTACTGGATGGAAATAAACGATTTGTACAGCAAAAGCGTAATCATCCAGACCAAGCTTTGCAACATTTGCAACTAGTTGCCAAAGCTCAAAATCCTTTTGCCTCGATATTGGGCTGTTCAGATTCTAGAGTACCAGCAGAAATAGTCTTCGATCAAGGACTTGGAAATTTATTTGTGGTGCGAGTCGCTGGTAATGTCGTCAGTGATTTGGTTACAGGTAGCCTGGAATATTCTACTACGGTATTGGGTTCTCAGTTAATCCTGATTTTAGGTCATAGAAGATGCGGTGCAGTAGCAGCAGCAATCAAAAACGAGCCACTTCCGGGGAAAATTGGCTTTGTTGTTGAGGGCATCAAACCTGCTTTAGAAAGGGTAAGATTAACAACCGGCGATATACAGGAGAATGCAGTTCTTGCCAATATCCAATATCAGGTTGAACAATTGCCGAAAAAGTCAACGATTTTGGCTAAATTGGTAAGCGTTGGCAAACTCAAAATTGTTGGCGCTTGTTACGACCTTGATACTGGCAAGGTAACTGTAATTACTTAATATAATTGAGTGAAAGTGCGTAAATCCGACAAAAAATGTCATTTTCTTTAGTCTTAATCTCTCAAACAGAGAATTTAGGTTAAATAGGAGTTTTCTGTAATAGTGTAAATATTTTGTTCGCTTTCTGAATATCTTCAACTTTGACTACATCAAATGTGTAGTTTGCCAGAATTAGAAAAGCAAAGATGCTCCAACTAAGTCAACAACACCTACAAATTATCGCTCTTCCATGCCAAAAGCACCTACCCAAAAAAGTGCTGCGGTAGATTTTTTAGTGGCAATGGTTTTAGCGCTGCCGAACCATAGAGAAACACCACAGTCAAGCTAAACATACTTCTATAGCTCAAAACTTCAATTGTTATACCTAATTTTGGTATAGTCAGTGGAAATAAGAAAGATTTTTTTATTACTTAGTTGCAGTAATACTTTGAGTTGTTCTCACTCATAGCGTCTTTGCACTCTTGTGTCTATGAAAGCAAAGTAGTGAGTGAGGACAAAAGTTTATTTGTATAGCAACTTGGTATCAATTTTGTGTATCAAATTAGGGTGAATTAATGAGTCGTATTAATGGATTTCTTGGGCGTCGTAATTTATTAAAGTTAGTAGGTGTGGGAAGCGCTGGTATTGCTGCTACTGCTGCTAGCGGTGTACTTTGGAGTGAAGACAAAGCTGTTGCTCAACAACAATCTACTCCTGTACAAAAACCTCAACCAGTTAGTCCTGATGCAGCTATAAAAAGATTGGTGGAAGGAAATCAACGGTTTGCTGACGGAAAGCGTCTCAACCCCAACCAATCACGGTTGCGTTTGCAAGAAACTTCCGTGGCTCAGTATCCGTTTGCAGCTATACTAGGTTGTGCCGATTCGAGAGTGCCTGCGGAAATTGTTTTCGATCAGGGACTAGGAGATTTATTTGTCGTCCGAGTTGCTGGTAATATAGCTGCTCAAGAGGCTATAGGTAGTTTAGAATTTGCTACAGCCGTGTTGGGTGCTCAGACTATCGTCGTTTTAGGTCATGCAAGATGCGGTGCAGTATCAGCTGCCATAAAAGGCGATCCTCTACCAGGTAGAATTGGCATTTTTGTTGAAGAAATTAAACCAGCTGTAGAAAGGGTAAGAAACAAAACTGGCAATATACAAGAAAATGCCATTATTGCTAATGTACAATATCAGGTGACAAGGTTGGCAGAAAGCTCAACGATTTTGGCAAGCTTGATCAAAGAAGGCAAACTGAAAATAGTTGGTGGTCATTACGACCTCGCTAAAGGAAAAATCACCATGTTAAGCTGATTTTGGCAAGGGTTTTCTGTTAATAATTGTCGTGCTTAAAGTCAGTTCACAAGACTTGCAAATAATCCGTACCCATGCCGCAAGCACTTATCCAGAAGAGTGCTGCGGTATAATCTTGGGTTATCTAGCCAATGAAAGCAAAACTGTGGTAGAAGTGATGCCAACAGAGAATGCTTGGAGTGGAGAGACATTACAAAATACCAAAAGGCGGCGATATACGATTGCACCCGAAGTCATGTTAAAAGTACAAAGAGAAGCACGCGATCGCTCTTTGAATATCATCGGTATATACCACTCGCATCCCGATAATCCAGCTATTCCTTCAGAAAGCGATCGCGTTCAGGCTTGGCAGGAATATTCATATATCATAGTTTCTGTCCCCAACGGCAAAGCTTTAGAACTCAAAAGCTGGTGTCTTGACGAGACTCACCAGTTTCAAGAAGAAGAAATTGAAATTGCATAAAAAAATTAACATTTCAAAATTTTATATTTTCTTCCCCCACTTTTGTACAGACGCGATTAATCGTTTTGTAGAGACGCGATTAATCGCGTCTCTACAACTTTCCACAGCGTCACATTTTTCGGTAGGATTAATAGTCCGCGCTTCCACATCAAACTGCTATGCTCAATCCCAATCTGGATGAAGTCCAGCTAACAAAAGACGATTACGAACGTTATTCCCGACACCTGATTTTGCCAGAAGTCGGATTAGAGGGACAAAAACGTTTAAAAGCTGCTACTGTACTATGTATCGGTACAGGTGGACTCGGTTCGCCGTTGCTTTTGTATCTTGCAGCAGCGGGTATCGGACGCATTGGTATTGTTGATTTCGATGTTGTCGATACTTCCAACCTGCAACGCCAAGTGATTCACGGTACATCTTGGGTAGGTAAACCTAAGATAGAATCGGCAAAGAACCGCATTCATGAGATTAACCCGGATTGTCAGGTTGATTTATATGAAACGCGGCTTAGTTCCGAAAATGCTCTTGATATTATCAAGCCTTACGATATCGTGGTGGATGGAACTGATAACTTCCCCACAAGGTATCTAGTAAACGACGCTTGCGTTTTGTTAGACAAGCCCAACGTTTACGGTTCTATTTTCCGCTTTGAAGGGCAAGCTACTGTATTTAACTACGAAGGTGGACCAAATTATCGTGACTTGTACCCGGAACCACCACCACCAGGAATGGTTCCCTCTTGTGCTGAAGGTGGCGTACTAGGTGTATTGTGCGGCATTATTGGCACAATTCAAGCAACGGAAACTGTCAAAATCATTATTGGGCAGGGGAACACGTTGAGCGGACGCTTAATGCTGTATGATGCCCTTAACATGAAATTCCGGGAATTAAAGCTGCGTCCTAACCCGATACGTCCAGTTATTGAAAAGTTGATAGACTACGAACAATTCTGCGGTATCCCACAAGCAAAAGCAGAGGAAGCGAAACAGCAGATGGAAATTCAAGAAATGACAGTGCAGGAATTGAAGCAGTTGCTAGATAGCGATGCAAATGATTTTGTCCTGCTGGATGTCCGCAACCCCCATGAGTACGAAATTGCCAAAATACCCGGTTCAGTTTTAGTGCCATTACCGGATATTGAAAGTGGGCAAGGCGTTACCAAGGTAAAGGAATTACTCAACGGACACCGCTTAATTGCTCATTGTAAGATGGGCGGACGTTCCGCAAAAGCTCTCGGTATCCTCAAAGAAGCCGGAATTGAGGGTACAAACGTCAAAGGTGGTATCACCGCTTGGAGTAAGGAAGTAGATCCATCAGTACCCATTTATTAAAAGGAACCGCAGGGGCGCAAAGGCATCTTTGCGTCTTTGCTTGTTTGTCTGATGAATGCTTTGTGGTGTTGCTGCAACGATTAGCTCGTTTCTAGTTCTATATATATGCGCGCACACTATCCCACCATTACTTTTATAATAAATGCCTTGGCTTTAGTTGTCAACGGGGCATTATTCAATATTCAAAATTCAGGTGTTGCTGAAGCGCGAATATGAAATTGAAAAATTCAACATCTGAAACTCTTACTCTTGGCTACGAGTGCGACGAGTGCGTGAGACAAATTCATATCTTGATTCAGCAACGCCTTTATTTTTTTAGGTGTTGCCAACATTCTTGAGCGATCGCCCAATCTTCTTGAGTATGTATTACAAATACTCGCACTGCTGAGTCTACAGTGGCAATATCCTCATCGACGGGTTTCTGGGTATTTTTTTCAGGGTCAATTTTCATCCCCAAAAATCCAAAGGCGTCACTAACAGCTTGGCGAATTGCTGGAGAATTTTCGCCGACACCAGCGGTAAACACCAAAGCATCTAATCCTCCTAGACTAGCAAGCATCGAACCGATACCAGAACGCAAGCGATGCACGTAGATATCCCAAGCAAGTTGGGCGCGGTAGTTACCTTGGGCGATCGCCTCCATCACCTGCGGTAAATCGCTAGAAACACCCGAAATTCCACGTAATCCAGAAGCTTTATTTAAAACATAGTCCAAGCGCTCGGCTGAGTAGTTGGATTGCCGCAACAAATGAATTAAAATACCCGGATCGACAGAACCAGAACGGCTACCCATCATCAGTCCATCTAAGGGTGTGAATCCCATTGTGGTGTCAACACTGCGACCATTTTTAATCGCCGCCAAAGAGCAGCCGTTGCCTAAATGACAAGAGATTATCCGCATGGATGCTATATCTCGACCGAGAATCTGAGCCGCACGCCTAGAGCAATAGTGGTGACTTATACCATGAAATCCGTAGCGACGGATACCTTGCTCTACCCACTCGTAGGGACCGGGATAAATTGCCGCCGCATCGGGGAGACTGAAATGAAATCCGGTATCAAAAACTGCTACTTGGGGAATATTGCCCAAGCTTTTCTCAATTGCTTCTATTCCTTCCAAAGCGGCTGGATTATGTGCCGGAGCAAGGTTAGAAAGACGAGCGATCGCCTTTTTCACTTTATCAGTAATTACCACACTACCCCGGTAATCTTGTCCACCGTGTACCACCCGATGTCCCACACCGTCGATTTCCGACAGTTGACTAATCACCTTGGTGGAACCGCGATTTAGGGTATGCAGCATATAAGCGACGTGTGCCGGTCGGGAATCAGCGTAGATTTCTTCTTCCAGCTCTGCACCATTAGCTGATTTTACCTTGATTTCCGCCACACCGCGATCTTGAGTCCATTTGACTTTACCCTCCCAAAGCGGTTCGAGTGGTTCTGTGGGCGAAGCCTTATCTGTTATTTCATACAGACAACTCTTTTGGCTGCTAGATCCGGCATTCAGTACTAATATTTTCATCGCTTTTTTTCTTCAGCAAGGTTTGTGAGCTATAATTCGCTCTTTACTAAGCTGCTTGATAAACTCTCTGTTAAAAGTTTAGTCAAAGGTAAAAGATAAAAGCTATGAAGAAGCAATTATTATTGGCTATGATGCTGTTTGCCTTTGTCTTTCCACCAGAAATTGCTGAAGCGAAGGATATACGTCTTAATTCTTTACAACAACAAGCTACAACCGGACAGCTTTTGCTTGCTAGGTGGCGGTTGATACCACGACGGCAAAATCAACGGCGGATTGGCAAACGACGGGGTATAAAACGATTAAATCTTCGGCGGTTTACTCAAAGAAGGAGTGTTAAAAAACGCAGTCGAGTAAAAATAAATCTCCGGCGGTTTAGTCCGCGAAAGCTGATTCAACGACGGGTTAGAAAAGATAAAAGGTAAAAATCAGTAACTTTTTTCTCGTTTCTTGTTTCTCGTTCCTTGCCTCTGGTAGAAAATGCTAGTCAGAAGGCTCTGCCTCCTTGACTGCATTCCCAGGTTGAACCTGGGAACGAGGGAAGAGATATCTTAAGCAGCGCCGACTTTAACGTTTGCTTCCAGAGTAGTTAATCTTTCTGCAAGTAGTTTTTCTAGGCTTTCGAGTGCTTTGGTGAAGCCGTCGATACCTTCTGCTAGTTTGTCAAATGCCATGCGGTCAGCAACATGCATTTTATCAAAGATAGCTTTGTCCATCGCTGTCTTTTCAATACCCATCTTCGGTGCATTCTTGGGATCGAGTTTGCGTGGTAATGCGTCTGTAGTCGCTTGCAACTCAGTTAAAAGCGCGGGAGAAATGGTTAGCAAGTCACAACCTGCAAGTTCGGTGATTTCGCCAATGTTACGGAAGCTGGCTCCCATAACTTCGGTTTTATAGCCGAACTTCTTATAGTAGTTGTAGATTGTGGTGACAGACATTACCCCTGGATCTTCGGCTGAGGGGTAGCTATCGCGTCCGGTGTCTTTCTTGTACCAATCGAGAATCCGCCCAACAAAGGGAGAAATCAGGGTAACACCAGCTTCTGCACAAGCGATCGCTTGGTGAATGCCAAACAACAATGTAAGGTTGCAGTGAATACCTTCTTTCTCCAGAATTTCCGCAGCGCGAATGCCTTCCCAGGTAGCGGCGATTTTAATTAGTACGCGATCGCGTTCAACTCCAGCGGCTTTATATTGAGCAATCAATTCGTGTGCCTTAGTAACTGTCGCTTCCGTATCATAAGACAAACGAGCATCTACTTCTGTAGACACGCGACCGGGAATGATTTGCAAAATCTTCAATCCAAAGGACACCGCCAAACGGTCAAACGCCAAAGAAACTATCTGCGCTTGGCTGGCTTTTGTTCCTGCATCTTTCTGTGCTTGGAGTAAGGTCTGATCGACAATTTCCTGATATTCTGGCATCTGCGCCGCAGCGGTAATCAGGGATGGATTGGTGGTAGCATCTTGTGGCTTGAACTTCTCAATTGCTTGGATATCCCCTGTATCTGCGACCACAACGGTCATCGACCGCAATTGTTCTAGTAAATTCTTAGACATACATACTCCGTAAATTTTGTTTGCTTAGGATTTACCGATTCCCCTGTTCTTTAGACCCTTCGCTATCCCTTCTATTCCAATTCTGGCAATTTTTCTTCACAATTGCCCCAGTACTTTTGCTGTATTGAGCTTAATGGGGGAAGCGTGGTGTAGAGACGCGATGTTCCTCGCGTCTGTACAAAAGTGGGGGAGTGG